>JBGSXH010000089.1:0-14639 GCA_041751515.1 Cyclobacteriaceae bacterium
CCAACATTCTGTGAAGCAATTGCTGGAGGCAGGAATTCAGCCAGACATTCTGGTTTGTCGTTCAGAGCACCATTTACCGCAGGATATTCGCAAGAAAATAGCCTTGTTCTGTAATGTAAATATCAACTCCGTTATTGAGTCGATTGATGCCAGCACCATCTACGATGTACCGCTATTGATGCGCAAGGAAAAGCTGGATGAAAGGGTATTATCTAAGCTTAAGCTTTCCCACAAAGCGGAGCCGGACATTGAACAATGGAAGGAATTTTTAGGAAAACTGAAAAACCCTATCTACGAAATCAATATTGCCCTGATCGGGAAATATGTGGAATTGCCTGATGCTTATAAGTCTATCGTGGAAGGCTTCATCCACGCCGGGGCATACAACGAATGCAAGGTCAATTTAAAGATGATCAGCTCGGAAGATTTACACCAGGACAATGCCGTACAGCTTTTGGCTGATATAGATGGCGTTTTGGTGGCTCCTGGCTTTGGTGAGCGGGGTATCGCCGGCAAAATTGAAGCCGTCAGGTATGTACGTGAGAACAAGATTCCATTCTTTGGCATTTGCCTGGGCATGCAATGCGCGGTGATAGAGTTTGCCAGAAATGTCCTCGGACTAAAAAAGGCCAACTCTACAGAAATGGATGCCAATACGCCCGACCCGGTCATTGACCTGATGGAAGAGCAAAAAAGCATTACCATTAAAGGTGGCACTATGCGACTCGGCGCTTACCCTTGTGAACTGAAAAAAGGATCAAAAGCAGCGGCAATTTATGGAAAATCAAAAATTCAGGAGCGCCATCGCCATCGCTACGAATTTAATAATCAATACCTGAAAGATTTTGAAGCTGCTGGCATGCTTGCCTCGGGTATCAACCCGGAATCAAAATTGGTGGAAATCGTAGAGCTGAAAGACCACCCCTGGTTTGTGGGCACGCAGTATCATCCCGAACTAAAGAGCACGGTTTTAAATCCCCATCCGCTTTTTATTAAATTTGTAAAAGCTGCAGTAGATTACAGTAAAGAAAGAAATTAAGAATAGTTTATTAAAATAGTTATGGATAGAAACCAAGCAACGGGTTTAATTCTTATGTCTCTGCTGGTGCTGGTATATTTCCAGTTTTTTGCTCCCGACCCAAGACCTGCAGAACAACAGGAACCCCAGCCCATTGAGCAAACCCAACCCGCACAAGAACAACAGCAGGCTACTGCCAGCCAAGAGCCCACTATTCCCGACTCAGTTGCTGAAGCGAGAAACCGGGCCCAGTATGGAAGCTTTGCTTCACTTGCTCAGGGGGAAGCGCAAGAAGTAGTGTTGGAAAATAATTTAGTCCGCATTACGCTGTCGTCGAAAGGTGCTCAGGTAAAAGAGGTTTTTCTAAAAGAATTTCTCACTTACGATAAGCAACCGCTTTATTTAGTGGACGAAGAGAGCAGCCAGCAAAGCTGGGTGCTTAATACCAATAATGGACCAATAGACCTAACTTCGCTTTACTATCAAGCGGATGGGGGAAACCAAACGATCGCAACTCAGGATTCTATTGCTGTGAGTTTTACTGGGCAGTTGGAAAGCGGTAAAGCCATCAGACATCATTATTATCTCAAAGATGATAGTTATGAGCTGGGTTACAGATTACAGTTAGATGGGCTGGACAGTGAAACCAACCGGCAGGACATTGCTTTCTCCTGGAATAAAAAAGTGCGCAAACTAGAGCAAAACCTTAAAGAATCACGCGAAAAAACAACGGTTAATTTCTATGATGTAGATGGTGACTTTGATTATGTAAGCCCTACCTCCACTGACCGAGAGGAAGAAGCACCAGGCGCTGCATTAAAATGGGTTGCAGTAAAGCAAAAGTTTTTCACGACCGCCATTATTGCTGATGCCAGTTTCCGTCAGGGAAGAATGGCAACGGAAATAAACCCGGATGATACTACCATTGTAAAGAATGCGGAAATCGCCATGAGCATTCCGCAAAATGAAAACAATGAATTGAGTTTTCGCTACTATTTCGGGCCCAATAATTACCAGATATTAAAGAAAATCACTCCAGGGTTTTCGAAAAATATTGACCTGGGCTGGCCGGTAATTAGTTGGTTCAACAAATTTTTGATTATTCCGATTTTCAGCTTTTTAGAAAACTATATCAGCAATTACGGGATTATCATCTTGATCCTGGTACTGATCATTAAGCTGCTCCTCTCCCCGCTTTCTTATAAGTCTTATGTCTCCATGGCCAAGACAAAAGTGCTGAAGCCTGAGCTGGACCTGATCAAGGAGAAGTATCCTGATGACATGCAAAAGCAGCAAAGCGAGCAAATGCAGCTGTATTCTAAGGTGGGCATTAATCCGTTGAGTGGCTGTATTCCGCTGGTATTGCAAATGCCTATCTTGTTGGCCATGTTTAGCTTTTTCCCTAACTCCATTGAGTTGAGGCAGGAAAGCTTCTTATGGGCGCACGATTTATCTACCTATGATTCTGTGCTTAACCTGCCGTTTACCATACCTTTTTATGGTAGCCACGTCAGTTTGTTTACACTACTGATGACGGCATCTACAATAATGATTACCGCTACCAATAGCCAGATGTCTACCGTGCAAGGCCCCATGAAAACCATGCAGTACATGATGCCTGTTATGTTCCTGTTTTTCTTAAATTCCTACTCTTCCGGTTTGACGTTTTACTACTTTGTAGCCAATCTGGTGACTTATGGTCAGCAGGTTGTTATTAGAAAATTCGTGGATGAAGACAAGATTAAGGCTATTCTTGAAGAGAATAAGAAAAAGAATGTCAATAAGAAAAAATCTAAGTTCCAGCAGCGACTCGAAGATGCCATGAAAGCAAGTCAGGATAATAAAAATACTCCTGATACCGATAAGGACAAGTCAGCTAAGAAGCCAAGAAAACGTTAAAGTTCTCATTACCCATACTAGAAAGGAGCAGCCAGTCAAAGGTTGCTCCTTTTTTTATAACCCTCCCATAAATATCGGTTTGTACGACATATTTCGCACGCTACTTACCTCTGCCTAATCTTTACGATAAGCAGTGTTTACTAGACCCGCTGCCTAAATACTTCCACGGCTCCATCTTTTAACAGTAGCTTTTCAGAGAATAACATCATCTCCTGTTATAAAAAGTAACTTTTTGATGAGTTAGCCGGCTTGTGTATTCGCTTGAGTTAAAATATTGATATAAAACCTTACTCAGGTGATGAGAGGGTAAAATAATTGATCTTTTTTAACATTCAGCGATTACCTATTGCTGCCAGACCCTATCAATAGCAAACAAACATAATTTCTTATGCATACAGCAACTACCAACAGACTTCAGATTGTCCCCATAAATGAGGCTACCCCGGAAGTAAAAGCAATTTACGAAGAGACCATGCAGGAATTGGGTATTCCGTTCGTATTAAACTGGTTTAAATGCCAGGGGGGAAATGCCATCTTATTAAAGGGAAACTGGGAGAAGTTAAAATGCACTATGCTGCGTGGTAAAGTTCCTTTTATACTTAAGCAATTATTAATCTATCAAATATCAAAAAGTAAAGGTTGCCAGTATTGTGCAGTTGCACACGGCATTATTGCTGATAGCATGAGCCAAACTTTGACTGGTGATAGCGCTATTAAGCTTACTGAAAACATTGACAGCGATTACATCCCTGCAAGTTATAAAACTGCCATTCGTATTGTCACCAAATGTGCCCTGCACCCTGCAGACACCACTGAACAGGATTTCGAAGATTTGCGTGATGAAGGTTTTACAGACGAAGAAATTCAGGAATTAATGGCGCATGCTGACCTAACTAATATGCTGAACACCATTGCAGATATCTCAGGAATCAAGATTGATAACGAATTAATGGAAGCGCAATAAAATGACCCAATCAAATCTTAAGGAAATCTCTCAACGACTACGGTACGAATCGTTCACTAAACTAGCCAATGAACTTACCAAAGCATCTCATTTCGATGCTTTGGCGGCAGCGCTGGGAGATAACCTTAAGTATATTTTGAATACCTATTTTGCTCGCTTCTACATTTATTATGAAGACAAGACACTTTTAATAGAGGTTTTCAGAAGCCAGGCTGGCCAAACACAAATAAACCTGCTGCCCAACAAGCTGGAACAAGAGGTTTTGAATACCAATATTCCGGACATCTTTTATCCGAAAGATTTTCCTGCTGAACTATTGGACGATCCCATTTACGGTAAAGATAAGCTGCAGTTTGTATATATGCTACCCGTTTACTTTGCACCGCATCATCACATGCTGGCGATTGTCGGCAGTAAAGATCCTGAACCATTCAATCAAACCGACTTTAGGTTTACTAAGCTAGTAGCAGACTTTCTCTTTAATAAAACTGCCCAGCTTTTCCTGCAAGAGAAACTGTCTGAAAGTAATGAACAACTACATGAAGTGAATGAAGAGCTTGTGGTGTTCTCTCAAAATCTGGAAGATTTGGTCGCCAGCAGAACCAGACAGCTACTAGAATCAAAAGAAGAATTAAATACCCTTTTTTACCGGGCATCTCACGACTTGAGAACACCATTTACCTCCATCAGAGGCTTAATGTATATTGCCACATCAATGAGCAATAACGGAGAATCCAATAGTATTTTTACGAAGGTGGGTGATGTGATTGATAAGGCAGAGAAGATGCTTAATAAACTAAAGGCAATCAGTGAAAACAGCGATGAATTGCAACCTTTCGATAAAGCAAAGCTTGATCAACTCATTCGTAAAATATACGACAAACATCGCACGGCTTCGGTAAGTAATAAACTCAAGTTATCGATTAATCTTAATGCCATTCAGTATCCTTTTGAACTGGCTGACAGCTGCGCCAACGCCATGGACTGCATCATCGAAAATGCTTTTCATTTCATTCATCCAGACCATGCATCGCCATCGCTAAAAGTAAGTGCCAGACAAGAGCCTGACATGCTGCAGCTTACTTTCTCTGACAATGGCAATGGCATCAGCGAAGACATGTTAGATAAGGTAAGCGGTATGTACATCAGAGGGAACACCCAGGCACAGGGCAGTGGACTTGGCTTATATGTTGTCAAAAAGATCATGGACAGGATTAACGGAAAGCTGGACATCCGCAGCGCTATCAATAAAGGTACTACCATCACCTTAACAATGCCCACCACCGGTATTAAGGAAAAATTACACTTGACTACCACATAAAATTTGGCTTAATTCAATTCTAATTAAAAACCGATCAATTTTGATCGGTTTTTCGGTTTTTAAATCTCTTGATAAACTTTTAAATTGCAACTGAGTTAATTGCTAGTTGTATCAGTTATCAATGAATTTTTGTCAGAAAGTCTTTTTCGACCTTTTTTACAATCAAAGCACTGGCAAGACAAGTCAACCTAAACTATTAAATTATGAAAAAAACAAAACTGACCATGATGGGTCTTTCAGTTGCAGTAATATTAAGCCTGGGAGCCTGTGCCAATGAAGCAAATAACAATGAACCTGCTGATAACCAAAGCGATCGCCCTGCAGGTGAGCTGGTCAATTCAGAAAAATTAAACTATCATGTGGATACGCTTTCTAATGACCTTAAAAACCCCTGGGGGATAGCCTTTCTCCCTGACAATAAAATCCTGGTCACTGAAAGAGCAGGTGAAATCAGAATTTTTGAAAATGGTGAGCTTTCTGATGAAAAAGTAGGAGGCGTTCCTGAAGTTTACGCCAACGGACAAGGTGGTTTACTGGATATAATTGTCCATCCTGACTACGATAATAACGGTTGGATTTATCTTACCTATGCGAAACCCGGTGATAATGGTGGAGGAACAACCCTTGCGCGTACCAAACTGGATGGCAATAGTTTCAGTGAGTTTGAAGAGCTGTTTAGTGTAGACCCTTTTATTGACAGTAGAGTACACTTTGGCTCCCGAATTGCCTTTGACGGTAAAGGTCACGTTTTTGTTAGCACTGGCGAGAGAGGCACCAAAGACAATGCGCAAACTTTGGAGAACCACCATGGAAAAGTATTGCGCTTGAATGAAGATGGCAGCGTCCCCGATGACAACCCATTTGTTGATGAAGCCAATGCCAAACCCGAAATATGGACGTACGGACACCGAAATGTGCAAGGTATGGTATACGATGCAGACAGTGATATTCTTTGGGCGCATGAGCATGGCCCGCAAGGTGGAGATGAAATCAATATTGTAGAAAAAGGTAATAATTATGGATGGCCAAAAGTAACACATGGCATCGACTATGATGGCTCTATCATCTCTGAGGAATCTGAAATGGAGGGTATAACCCCTGCCATACATTTTTGGGACCCTTCCATCGCTCCCTGCGGTATGGCGTTAGTTACCAGTGATAAGTTTCCTGAATGGAAAGGCAATTTATTGGTCGGTGCTTTATCATTTCAACATGTTGCCCGAGTATCGCTTTCAGGAAAGGAATATGAAGGAGAGGAAAAACTTTTAGATGGTGTTGGCAGGGTAAGAGCAGTAGCTGAAAGCCCAGACGGCTACATATATGTTGCCACTGAAGAACCTGGTATGTTATTAAAGTTGAGCCCGGAGAATAATTAAATTGAAGCAATTTTAGATTACGCATTAAATCAAAAAAAAGCTGCCAGAGTTTCTGGCAGCTTTTTTTATTAAAGTTAAATACTACAGTTATTTTTTGGCCGCAGCAGTTTTCGTTTCTGGCTTATCGTAAAAATTGGCTCTTTCCAGCTTCAAAACATTCATCGGATTAGTTTCCAGATTGGCGAGGTTGTTTTGGGTTAAACGCAAGACCTCGTCATAAAAGAGTACAATTACTGGTGCTTCCTCAATGATGATCTTTTCCATCTCACTGTATATATCATACCTTTTAAAGCCTTCTGTTTCCTTCCTGGCTTTTTCATATAGCTCATCAAACCTGGCATTTTTAAAATGCGTTTTATTCGGACCGGCCGGAGAGAAATTGCCACTATAAAATAATGAAAGGTAATTTTCAGCATCCGGATAATCACCTAACCAGGAACCTCTGAAGAAATTAACTTTACTATTATCAATGAGTTCCTGGTGTTGTGCTGCCTGGTTTATATGTATGGCTACATCTATACCTACTGCTGCCCATTGTTTTTGCAGGTATTCTACGAATGGCTTAGACTGTGCTGTAGTGTACAACTCAATTTGCGGCAGTCCTTTACCACCAGGGTAACCGGCAGACTTCAGCAGCTCTTCTGCTTTTTTAGGATTATAAGTGTAACCTCTCACCTTTTCTGCATTAAATGCCGCAACTGCGGGAGGAATAATACCTGATGTACCGGGTTTACCAAGATTATTCAACATAAAGGCAATCATTTCCTCTCTGTTAATAGCATAGTTCATGGCCTGACGGAACCGCTTATCGAAAATAGGATGATTTTGGTCTTCATACTTACTCTTATCCATTTGGAATCCGATGTATTCTGTGTTCAAATAGGGAACTTTCTGTACTTCAAAGGTGCCAGAAAACTCATCTTTTATCGACCCATCCTTGTTTAAAATCTTATCAATTGAGTTGGCTTGCACCCCTGACATGAAGTCAAGCTTGTGCTGCTGAAATGTCAAAAGCTCTTGATTTCTATCATTAATGAACGATACCTGAATGGCATCCATATAGGGCAATTTCACGCCATTTTCGTCGCTTCTCCAATAGTTTTCGTTCTTTAATAAGATCATGCTATTGCCTTCATTCCATGATTTAAAAGCAAATGGCCCCGTCCCTACAGGATGTACGCGAAAATCTTTGCCATATTTTTCTACCGCTTCTCTAGGCACAACATAAGTATAAGGCATGCTTAGCACCTCAAGGAATGGCCCAAAAGGTTCTTTCAATCTGATTGTCAGGCTATAGTCTCCTGTTGCCTCTACCCAGTTCTCGGCATAACTGCCATCTGCGTTGCGCATTACCTTATCGCTGAAAATCCAGGCACCGGTGCTTGCAGTTTTTGGGTCTACAATTCTTTTAAAAGAGTATACAAAGTCTTCCGCTTTCAGTTCGCGTCCTTTTCCGTCGGCGAATACCTCATGATCGTGGAAGTGAACACCTTTTTTAAGGTGAAAAACATAGGTTTTACCGTCGCCGGAAATGTCCCAGGTATCTACCAGGTTGGGAACGGTGTACATATCATTGCTCAACTCAAACAAACCACTATAGAGCTGAGTAACAGCCCATACATTGGCTTGATTGCGGGCATACGCCGGGTCAAGCGAGCTCAGCCCTTCGGCCATATTATAGCGAAATACTTTGGAGCCGGCCGTAGAGCGCTCCTTATCCCCTTCGCCACAGGCAGTAAAAAGGACCAACAACATCAGAGCTGCGTAGAATTGTCTTAACATAATGTTTGATGAATTTTGAATTAAACTTCTATCTTTGTGTTTAAATGCGTCAACAAGATTCACCTATTTTTACACATTAAAAATTCGAATTATGAGAATAACTTACTATGGTCATTCATGCTTTTTAGTCGAATTTAGTACATTTAAAATACTTTTTGACCCGTTTATCACTCCCAACGAACTGGCTTCCGATGTAAATATTGACAAGATTGAAGCAGACCATATTTTGGTTTCTCATGGTCATGAAGATCACATTGCCGATGTAGAAAGGATTTTTAAAAATACCAATGCTAAGGTGGTATCCACATTCGAGGTGATCAGCTACTTTGAAAAGAAAGGCATTGACGATGTCCATCCTATGAACCATGGAGGCAAATGGAAATTTGATTTTGGCATGGTAAAAATGGTGAACGCTGTGCATAGTAGCAGCTTTCCCGATGGCTCTTATGCAGGACAGCCTGCCGGTTTTATAATTGAAGCGGACGGTAAAACTTTTTATTATGCCGGAGACACCGCCCTGCATCAGGACATGAAGCAAATTGCAGAAGAATATGACATTGATTTTGCTTTTCTGCCAATTGGGAATAATTTTACCATGGATGTGCTGGATGGCCTGCGTGCTGCAGACTATGTAGGGACGAGTAAAATAATCGGTATGCATTACGATACTTTCCCTTATATAGAAATAGACCATGATGCCGCCGTAAAAGCAGCTCAGGACAAAGGCAAAGAGCTGATTTTACTTGAAATAGGTAAAAGCCTTACTTTATAAATTCTTCTATGGGCAAAATTATTGCTATTGCCAACCAAAAAGGCGGAGTGGGCAAAACCACTACTGCCATTAACCTTGCCGCAAGTCTTGCCGCGCTGGAGTACAAAACCCTGGTGGTCGATGCCGACCCACAGGCCAACTCTACTTCTGGTATTGGCCTGAACCCACGTGAGGTGGAAAACAGTATTTATGAATGTATGGTAGATAACATCAAAGCCAAAGACATTATCGTCAATACAGAAATTAACTACCTGGACCTGCTGCCTTCACATATTGACCTGGTTGGCGCAGAAATAGAAATGGTTAGTGTCAATAATCGGGAAGGCCGCATGCGTGAGGCACTGGCAGAAATAAAAGATGCTTATGACTTCATTATCATCGATTGTTCCCCTTCATTAGGTTTAATAACCATTAATTCACTCACGGCTGCAGATTCGGTGATCATTCCGGTACAATGCGAATATTTTGCGCTGGAGGGCCTTGGCAAGCTATTGAATACAATTAAAATCATTCAAACCCGTTTGAACACTAACTTAACAATAGAGGGTATTTTATTGACGATGTACGATGGAAGATTGAGGCTTAGTAATCAGGTAGTGGAAGAAGTGAATACGCATTTCAAACAAATGGTTTTTGATACATTAATACCAAGAAACATCAAACTCAGTGAATCCCCAAGTTTTGGCATTCCTGCCATTGCTCATGATGCGGAAAGCAAAGGGGCAGTGAGTTATTTGAATCTGGCCAGAGAAATTTTGACTAAAAACGGTATAAAGGTAGTATAATTACGCAATGAGCGACAATAAAACACCAAAACGCAGAAATGCACTGGGACGAGGACTTGGTGCGCTGTTGGAAGATTCTCCAAGCAGCAAGAACGAGCGCCAGAGTACCGATCCGGCACCTGCCAGCATGATGCAGGAAATACCTTTACATGAAATTGAAGTCAACCCTTTCCAGCCAAGAACGCAGTTTAAGCGCGAAGCCCTGGAAGAATTGGCAGAATCCATTAAGGTGCAAGGTATAATACAGCCTGTTACTGTTCGAAAAATGGGACGCAACAGCTTCCAGCTTATTGCCGGAGAGCGGCGGGTGCAAGCTTCCAAAATTGCAGGTATGGAAACTATTCCTGCCTTCATCAGAACTGCTGATGACCAGCAAATGCTGGAAATGGCGTTGATTGAAAACATTCAGCGAGAAAACCTAAACGCAATAGAAATTGCCCTCAGCTACCAACGATTGCTCAGTGAGTGTGATTTGAAGCAGGAACAGTTGGGTGAAAGAGTAGGCAAAAACCGAACAACAGTAAATAACTACCTGAGACTGCTCCGTTTACCCCCGGATATACAGGCCGGCCTGCGAGATCAGCAAATCAGTATGGGGCATGCCCGGGCTATCATTAATATTGAAAATGTAGACAAGCAATTGGCTATATTTAAGAAAATCATTGAGGATGATCTTTCTGTTCGAAAAGTGGAAGCACTGGTGCGCGCAATGATGACCGGTGAGCAACCTGCAAGTCCAGAAAAGAAAATTGAAAACCCCGAAAAATCGTATGAAATTAAGCAGCTACAGCAAAAGCTTTCTTCACAGTTTGGAACGCGTATTAGTATAAAAAGTGATGAACGCAACCGTGGCGAGATTAAAATTCCTTTTGTTTCTGCCGAAGATCTCAATAGAATTCTTGAAATTCTCAATTATTCATGAGGCAAGTCAATGTCTTTTTATGCTGGACATTCCTCACTGTTGTTTCACTCGCCAATGCACAGGAAACAACACCGCAGGAAGCTGATACTGTATCCATACAGGCAGATGGTAACCAATTGTTTCCCGACAACATTGAGGATATTCCTTTAATAGAAACCCCCGACCGTATTTATGAGCCCCGAAAGGCCACTATGTTTTCTGCCGTATTGCCGGGCCTGGGGCAGGCATATAACAGAAGATACTGGAAAATTCCGCTGGTCTATGGCGGCTTTGTTGCCTTGGGCTACTTCATTAACTTTAACCATGAATTTTATCAGGAATTCGAGCGCACCTTGGTTGCTAGAGCTCTGGGGGAAGACATGACAGCATATCGCTTTGGACAATTACAGGAAGCAACACTGGAATCGAGAAGCAACCGTTTTCAGCGAGACCGGGATTTTCTGATTATCTTAACCGGCATGTTATACATGTTAAACATCGTAGATGCCCATGTAGACGCGCACCTGCGCGGTTTCGACATCAGCGATGAATTAAGCATGCAATTTAAACCAAGCATGGGTGGCGGCGATATTAATGCGCCTGGTCTATCATTAGTTATTTCCTTTCGTTAAGTTTTTTTAATTTCGCTGCCTTAAACACTTCGACTACAATTATGAAAATAGCTTTATTAGGATACGGTAAAATGGGCAAAATCATCGAAAAAATTGCCCAGGAACGTGATCATGAAATCTGCCTACGTCTGACGAGCGAGAACCGTGAAGCACTGACTACTTTAAAGAGCAGTAATGCTGATGTTGCCATTGACTTTAGCACCCCTGAAGCTGCCGCTGACAACCTGAAAGCATGTTTTGCGCAAGGTGTCCCAGTAGTATGCGGCACAACAGGCTGGTTGAAAGCCTGGGATGATGTTATACTTCAAATGACAGAAAATAAAGGCACCTTATTGTATGCCTCTAATTTTAGCATAGGCGTCAATTTGTTTTTTCAGTTGAATGAAAAGCTCGCGCAGATTATGCATCCGCATGCAAAGGCATATCAACCAACAATTGAAGAAGTGCATCACGTTCATAAAAAAGATGCGCCAAGCGGCACTGCCATTTCTCTTGCAGAAGGCATTATTAAGCATTGGCCCGACAAAACTTCGTGGACATTAACAGGAGAGAAAAAATCAGAAAAGCAATTGGCAATCAATGCGGTCCGCAAAGACGAAGTGCCAGGCACCCATAGCATTGAGTACAAATCAAACATCGATAGCATTATCATTCAGCATGTCGCTTATAGCAGAGAAGGCTTTGCATTAGGTGCTGTGTTGACGGCCGAATGGCTGCCACGGCAAAAAGGATTAAAAACCATGGCCGAATTCCTTCGATAGTCATTCTATAATTGTCCATTATTTACCGTTCATAGAAAGTAGAATAAAATAATAAACTGCCTTTACAATAAATGCGGTATTTTAGCTTTTTGAATACATAAATTTGAATGCATGAGCTTTTCCTTCAGGAGCAAAAAGAAATCAAAAAAAGAGAAAAAATCCGTCGGTCGTGAGTGGCTGGACTCTATCATATTTGCTGTAGTGGTGGCAACTATCGTGCGATGGCTCATTTTTGAGCCATTTATGATTCCTACCTCGTCCATGGAAGGCTCTTTGCTTGTGGGCGACTACCCTTTCGTGAGTAAAATTCACTACGGTGCAAGGACGCCCAAAACCCCCTTGCAGCTACCTTTAGCCCATCAGACAATCTGGGGCACGAACATTCCTTCATACCTGACCTGGATTCAACTCCCACAATTTCGGGTTCCCGGCTTCACCACAGTGAAAAAAGGCGATGCTGTAGTTTTTAATTACCCTGTAGAGTTTCAGCATCCAACAGACCATAAAACTTACTACATCAAACGTTGTGTGGCTGCCGCTGGCGACACACTTTCTATCCAAGATCAGCAGGTGTTCATCAATGGTAATGCACAGGAGAACCCTCCGTTCATGCAAATTGACTATCACCTAAAGACGGGAAGTAATATCAATGATCGGGTATTCAGACAGTATGGCATTACCGAGTATGGGAGAACACGTGAAGGTTATTTTGTAAAAACAAATGCTAATAATGCTGAAAAGCTTGAAAAGCTTCAGTTCATCAATGAAGTAGAGGCATTAAAAGGCTCCGAAGGAAACAGGGAACAGGGAATATTTCCTAATGACAACCAATTTAAGTGGAACCGCGATTTTTACGGCCCGCTTGTGATTCCTTCTAAAGGAATGACAATTGAAATGAACGAGGAAAATATAGCCGCATACCATTTCACAATTCAGCATTACGAAGGACATGAAAAAGTGGAGGTCACAGACAACAGCATTATCATCGATGGAGAAGCGATATCGACCTATACGTTCCAGCAAAATTATTATTTTATGATGGGAGATAATCGTCATAATTCTTTAGACAGCCGATACTGGGGTTTTGTACCGGAAGATCACATTCTTGGTAAAGCAGTTTTTTTATGGATGTCTATCGATCCTAACGAAAGTTTTCTTGGGAAAATCCGTTTTAGCAGACTATTCAGACCCATTAGCTAAAGAAAATTTGTAAGCCTTTTGCTGCTTTAGGTAAAAATGAATAATAGTGTACTTTTGCACTTTCAATCATTACATATTAACATGCTATGGGTTTTCGTATCTGGCGAAAAAAGGAAAAAGGGAAGAAAAAATCTGCAGGAAGAGAATGGTTTGACGCTGTTATTTTTGCAATAATTGCCGCCACAATCATTCGGTGGCTTTTGCTGGAGGCCTTTACCATACCCACCTCATCCATGGAGCGCTCTTTGTTGGTGGGTGATTTTCTTTTTGTCAGCAAATTTCACTATGGTGCCAGAACGCCTCAAACACCATTGCAGGTGCCATTAACGCATCAGAATATTTGGGGCAGTTCCATACCCTCCTATTCCACATGGTTGCAGCTACCTCAATACCGACTTCCCGGCTTTTCGCAAGTAAAGCAAAATGATGTCGTAGTATTCAATTATCCTCCTGAATTTCAACATCCGACAGACTTAAAAACAAATTATATCAAGCGATGTGTTGGATTACCCGGCGATACCGTTGCGATCAGGGACCTGCAAGTCCTTATCAACGGTGAACCGATTGATAACCCTGCAATGATGCAGTTTGATTATATTTTGCAAACCGAGCAAAGCATTAATGCCCGTGTCTTTGAAAAGTATGACATCAGTGAATTTGGCACTATTCAAGGCGGCTATTATGCGCGAACTACGCCGGAAATTGCCGGGCAGTTAAAAACACTTGGTTTCATCAAAAGTGTTGATGTGGCCCAATTTCCCCCAGAGCAAACTGACGCCAACGTTTTTCCTGATGCCCAGGTATATAAATGGAACCGCGATTTTTATGGTCCTTTAACTATTCCCTCCAAAGGCATGACACTGCCTATGACGGCCGAAAATATTGCCGCCTATCAGTCAATTATTGTAAATTTTGAGAAAAATGAGAATGTGAGTGTATCCGAAGAAAGCATTAGCATTGATGGCGTAAAGGTTGAAAATTACACATTTAAACAAGATTATTTTTTTATGATGGGCGACAACCGGCACAATTCACTTGATAGCCGCTACTGGGGTTTTGTTCCTGAAGACCATATTGTAGGCAAAGCCTTTTTTATCTGGCTTTCTCTAGACCCGGCAAAAAGCTACTTTCAAAAAGTAAGATTCGACAGAATCCTGAACGGCATCCATTAACATTCAGCGTGCTCAGCAATAGCATCACCATTTACCATTGAATTAAGTCTTTCTGT
>JBGSXH010000090.1:0-5321 GCA_041751515.1 Cyclobacteriaceae bacterium
GGGAATAATTTCATTAGGCGCAATATTACCAAGATTAACATTGCTGCCCAATAATTTTATAAACCACACCTGTTGTGCTTTCTGAGGAGCCTCCCAGATAATTTTTTCGCATGGAATTTTCGTGAGTATTTCTTCTACCAAGCCGGAACGCACTTCGCCGGTCGATCGAAATAAACCTACATTTCCACCTTCACGTGCCTCCCCGATTACCTTCCATGCGCCTGCATCCAGCTCGTCCTGCATCAGTTTTATCCACTTATAAGGTGGAATAATTTTCTCAGCATCTTTAGAACCTACCTCTGAAAGCACTGTGACCTGCTTGCTAAGGGTCTCTATGTACTTGCATTTAAGGCTGTGGTCAAGTTCAATAGAGCCATCAGAAACCTCAGCAAACTCCAGGTCAAACTCGTCCAGTAACCTACGGTAATCTTCAAACTGATCTCTTACTATAAATGCCTCAAATAGCGTTCCGCCAAAATAGGTGGGTATGCCGGCATCCTTATATAATTTTAGCTTTTCTTTTAATTTTGGGGTAACAAAGGAGGTGGCCCAACCAAGTTTAACGATGTCAACATAAGCTCCGCTTACGTCTATAAAATCTTCTACTTCTCTCATGCTCAGGCCTTTGTCCATGGCCATTGTGAAGCCTGTTTGCCTGGGCTTTAAAGTGCGCTCAGGAATTTGGTTCAGCTTGTAATTCATTTACTTTAACTTTCTTTTCTATATTGTTCAATAATTTTGAAAAGGGCTTTTTGAGTTGCTAACTTTGGAAAAAAATCAAATAACACCACATGCTTATCAAAGTCCAAAATTAACGCATTTTCCAGATAATTAAAGGCTTCTTTATATTTCCCTGCACTTATCAGGTAAGCAGTGGCTCTATAGTAAAGGTCCGCTTTATCAGGAAGTTCCTCTAAAGCGTTGTCAATCAGCTCTATAGCCTTATCGTAGTCTCCCTGTTCATAGTAAATATTGGAAAACTCGAGCCATAATTTTATTTCAGAAGGGTTTAGAAGAATTGCTTCCTCATAGGCGTCAAGACTGGAAACAATGTTTCCGGTCTTATGCTCGGCTAAAGCTACAGCGCCCCAATAGGCACCATTTTCAGGATCTAGCTTCAACGCCTTATTGAGATAATGTACCGATTCCATCCATTTTTCCAGCTGCATTAAAGAGGTCCCAATGCCAAAATAAGCTTCATCAAATAGATGGTCTAGCTTCGCAGATTTCCTGTAATATTTAATAGCTAAATCATAATGCTCTAACTTCTCATAGGCGGTACCAATACAGCAATAGACTTCAGCACTTGGTCCTTCCTGGTCGACAGTTTGTTTATAGGCCTGCAAGGCTTTATGATACGCTTCCATATTCATAAAGGCATTGCCCATATTGAAATAGGCAGAAGAAAATGTATCGTCTATAACAATAGCATATTCATAAGCTTGTACCGACTTTTCGTAATCCTTAAGTTTATTATAAACTATACCAATGTTGAACCATGCAATCTGGCTATAGGGGTCCGAGTCAATAAATTGCTGATAGTAAGAAAGACTTTTCTCAAGCTCGCCAATCAGGTCCAAACAATAAGCCAGCTCATAAAGAGCACTTTCGTGATTAATGTCTTCAGCGATGGCATTTTTATAGGCTTTAATGGCTTTTTTGACTTTACCCGCATTTTGATACGCTAGACCTATGTTATAATAAACATCAGCAACGTCCTCGGCAAAAGGTAGCGCACGTTCAAATTCCGTCACAGCTGCCCGGAAGTTACCTAGTAGTGACAATGTATTGCCACGCATGATAATAATTTCCGAGTCTGTCGGCTGCAAATTAGAAGCTTTGTCCAGGATGTCCAACGCCTCGCTATGTTGATCAAGATTTGAAAGCACATGCGCTTTCAATAACATAATTTCAACTGAGAAAGGATATTGTTCGATGGCCATATTTGCGGCCTTGAGTGCAGTTTTATAGCGCCCTTTTTCAAGGTAATGCTCTATTATATGTTCAAAAGCGTCCAGCTCAAAGAAGTAATTGGTTTTATTCTTTAAATAATCCTCAAATCGCTTCAGGTATTCTCTGCCTTCTTCCCTTCTTTTAAAATTTTCAGCCATCTTCGCTAAGGTTTAGTAGAAATGGTATATACGGTAAGATAACGAAATCGGGTAGATGTATTGCAATTTAGTGCGCCAAAATTTAAAAGTATGTTATAATTGATTCAAGCTTTCTAGTTCTCCTTTTGTCCAAACAATACTTTCATTTAAGCTTCGAAATTCAAAGTTCCACTGGCGTTGTGCTTTTTGGTTGCTGTAGTAGAAGTGTTTATCAGCAACTCTTATCATTTCTTTTGTCACAAGCGGTTTGCTTCCGGTAATAATGCTTTTAAATGTTTCCCAGTAATAGGCCAGCTGCATGAGCTTTTTCCCGACAGCGATGCGAGGGGCTTTTTTTTCGAGTGATTGCGCAATGGTTTCAAACAATAACTTATAAGTGGTATGACCACTGCTTAGGATAAATCGCTCTCCATCCACAGGATTTTTGATAAGTTGATGGATTATAGTTGCAATATCCCGGACATCTACATAATTCACTGTTCCCAAAGTATAAAATGGCTTTTCTTCGGCAACATACTTAAAAATTTTTCCGCTGCTTTTACTGAGATCTCCCGGGCCGATAATTACTGATGGATTTAAGATAGTAGTACTTAAGCCTTCCGCATGCCCGCGCCAGGCTTCAAGTTCCGATAAATATTTCGTTAAGGCGTAATTGGTATTATAGCCAGACTTCTCCCATTTACTTTTTTCATTGATCTCTACAGAAGGTTTGCTTCTGCCCAGCGCTGCTACAGAACTAATATGAATGAGCTGCTTGACTCCTGCAAGCAATGCTGCATTGACGATATTGGCTGTGCCTTCAACATTGGTCTGATACATTTTTTTCAGAGCTCCTTTCTCAAAGGAAACCATAGCAGCAGCATGTATGACGGTTGTGCACCCCTGCATGGCTTTTTCCAAAACGAGGGGCTCCAATACGTCGCCTTCAAGCCAGGTAATTTGCTGCCGGATGTCAGCTTTTATAAAAGACAAATCACTTCCAGCCCTTTTGAGTGCAGTGACCTGAAAACCTTTCCCAACAAGATCTTGCGCGATATGGCCACCAGCCAAACCACTTGCACCGGTAATGAAAATCATTGCGCAGGTACTTTCAGGTGGTAGTTGAGGAGATCTAAAGACAGTGCTTTAGCAAAATATTTGGTCTGACAAGCTTTTTGTAAATTCATAACATGACGCTGGTTATGGCAATCGGTTCCCAGGAAGTTTACGAATTTTTCATCAATAAGATATTCAGCAATTTTTCGTGCTGATTTAGAATAGTAGCCCGTTAATGCATTGATATTTACCTGGAAAAGTACCTGTGCTTTCTTAAGTTTTTTGATAAGTTCAGGTTTTTGCTGTAAATAAGCATAGCGCTCAGGATGCGCCATTATGGGCTGAAAGCCTGCCGCTTTAATTTGGAAGATAGCATCCATTAAGTAAGCGGGTTCATTCATGTAGCCCGTTTCAAACAGCAGAAAATTGCCCCCAAATAGCATTAACTTTTCAGGCGTTGCCAGCGTTTCTATCAGCGTTTCGTCCAGATAGTATTCAGCTGCCGCACTAATATGGATGTTCAGGTTGGCCTCATTGGCTGCTTGCTGAAGGCCCCGAAGTTTTTCCGTAATAATTTCTTTATTATTAGGATAAAACTCCTGCATGATATGCGGTGTGGTGATGGCTATTTTATAGCCCAGCTTTTCAAATTGCGTGAGTATAGCAATCGCTTCTTCATAACTATCTACGCCATCATCTATGCCCGGAAGCAAATGAGAATGTATATCTGCTTCTAAGGGAAGTACGGAAGGGTCACGTTTAGATTTAAAGAAGCTGAGCACTATTTTTTAAAGAAGTTTTTTAAATGAGATGATCTTTTCTTTTCGTCCACACTTTCCTCATAATAATAAGTCCCATATCCATAGCCATCGTTTTTAGGTGTTTTCAACGAGTTTAAGATGACAGATATGTTTCTAAACCTATTCAGATAAATGAGCTTATTTAAGGTACGGATGAACATCTTCTTGGAATAATTCGCTCTTACTACATACAGCGGCAAATCTGCCTTCTTCATTACCAAAATGCCATCAGTAACCAGTCCCACAGGAGGAGTATCTAATAGTATAATGTCATATTTCTCATGTAACTCTTCCATCAGCGTTTCAAACCTGTCACTTAAAATGAGCTCAGAAGGGTTAGGAGGTGTGGGTCCTGCCGGGATATAGTGAAAATTGTCAACCGCTGTACGTCTAACACATTCCTCTACACTATGTTTGTTGATAAGAATCGTACTGGCACCATGTGAAGTGTTCTCATCGGAAAAAGCCATATGAATTTTAGGCCGCCGCATGTCCAGATCTACAAGGATCACTTTTTGGTTGGATAAGGCGATAATTGCTCCAAGGTTCACCGAAACAAAGGTTTTTCCTTCCCCAGAAATTGTAGAGGTAACAGATATAATTTTCTTCTTTTTTCCACCGGAGCCCAGGAACTCCATATTCGTACGAATGGACCTCAAGGCTTCGCTCACCGCTGCTTTGGGATTCTGATCGATTACCAGCGTCGTATAGTCCATTCTGGCTTTATTATAGAAAGGAATGGTGCCCAGCACAGGTGCTTCAGTCAGTTTTTCGAGCTCTTCCTGCGTGGTAATTTTATTGTGCATGACATATAAAATACCAACAAAAATGATACTGATTACCAGTCCGGAAAGACCTCCTATGCCATATACAATCAGCGGATTCGGGAAAATAGCTACTGAAGGAAGCGAAGCGGAAGATAAAATAACAAAATCGGTCACCGTTCCGGCCTTGGCAATTTCAAACTCGTTTTTCTTTTGCATTAAAGAAAGATAAAAGCCTTCATACAGGTTATAGAATCGTATGCTTTTACCAAATTCGGTGCTTTTCGACGGTAATTGCACAAAGCTTTCCTCTACCCGGCGTTTATCTCTTCTTATTCTTTCAAGCTCTTTGTCCAGCGATTTGCTGTATTCGTCAATAGACTCTATCAGCTTACGCTTCATAATGCTTACTTCCTGCTCCTTCCTTTGCATGATAAAGGTGTTTGGCCTGGTAGTGGTCAAAAGCATTTCTTTTTCAGTAATCAGCTGATTGAGCATTTCAATTGGCGCAAATAATTCACTGGGAAGGCTGCTGATCCGGCTCGGAGAACGTATGTAAATATTTTCTGCATCAATCTGTTCTTTCAAATCAGTCAGTTCCACTATTACTC
>JBGSXH010000091.1:0-3878 GCA_041751515.1 Cyclobacteriaceae bacterium
CGGCATCCATGTTTATCCTGGTGTAAAGGTCAGGAACGCTCCTATTTAATTGGGCTGAAAGCGGATTTGTACGACCACGGCTTCAGCGGAAATTTTGAACAGACTTTCAGCCTTAGTGACGATGACATAGCCCTCCTTCTCGATAACGAGCTCTATCTGGACATTCATACCACTACATTAGAGCCCGGAGAACTCCGTGGGCAGCTTCGGGCAGAACATCCCAATGCTGCTCAGGAAAGATTGTCTCAACTCCACCTGCCGATATAAATGCTATTAACCTGCTACTCAGTTCCTGCACAAAACCATAAGCAAACTGGTACTCATCCTGTTGTTTCGACACAGAAGAATTACGTATATTAGTGCTTAAACCACATAATGTCCACCTAAACATTTGACTATGAAATCACAATATTTTCTGCTTATGCTACTCAGCGGCATGGTATGCTTTGCCTTTTGGGCATTTGCTCCAGCCCCATCTGAATTGGAAGACCATGCCTTGGAAGGCGCTTGGGAACTGGTTTCCAGTGAGCGAGACGATCAAGCCCCCAATACTATTCTGGTATTTACAGAAAAGCACTTCAGCTACACCGAATACAACGAAGACGATCCTGAATTTATAGGTACTTACGGTGGCACTTACAGCATTAAAGATAACGCCCTTACGGAAACACTCGAATTCAGTACCTGGGACAAAGAGAAAGTTGGTAATAATGCGCAATTCACCATCAATATCAGTGAAGACAGAATGGCGGTTACCGGTGAAAGAAACGGACAGGAAGTGCAGGAGCAGTGGAAGCGTGTCGATGAAGGCAGCAAAGCAGAAGAGGCACCACTGGCGGGCACCTGGCGCATAACAGGCCGTGAACGCGATGTCGAAATGGGCGAAATGCAGCGTGGAGCACGCAAAACCATCAAAATTCTTTCCGCTACCCGCTTTCAATGGGCAGCCATTAATACAGAGACCGGCGAGTTTTCCGGCACCGGCGGCGGCACTTATTCCGCAGAAGATGGTAAATACACCGAAAACATCGAATTCTTTTCAAGAGACGATAGCCGCGTAGGTGCTTCCCTGGAATTCGAGTTCGAAGTAAAAGGCGACGACTGGCATCACAAAGGAAAAAGCTCCAAAGGCGATCCCATTTACGAAATCTGGTCGAAAGACGAGTAAACATTCATCACACCATTTCAACGGCTGGCATTTGCCAGCCATTTTTATGCAAAAGAAAAAAATTGTCACCCTCCTTTTCGATGATGTCGAAATTCTCGACTTTGCCGGCCCCTGGGAAGTATTCGGTACGCTGGAAGACTGTTTACCTGACACTTGCGAATTCAACAGCATAGCTGCGCAAACAACCCAGGTTAAGGCCCGACATCAGCTAAATTTATCAGCCGATGTCCATTATCAGGAAGCGCCAAAAGCAGATATTTTCATCATTCCCGGTGGCCGTGGAGTAGATCAGTTACTCAATGACCGAGAGTTTATCGCATGGTTGACCCAATATAGCAGCCAAACGCCTATCGTTTTCAGCGTCTGTACAGGCGCACTTTTGCTGGCCAGAGCCGGACTATTAAAGCATGAAAAAGCCGTCACCCATCATTCGGCCCTCCACCGCTTGCAAACCCTCTCTCCTAGCAGCCAGGTCATCGAAAGCGCCAGGTTCACCCAGACTAGCGAAGGAAAAATCATTACTACTGCCGGCGTAAGTGCCGGCATGGATGCGGCGCTCTTTCTTGTTGGCAGCCTTTGGGGCATTCCGGCCATGGAAACCGTAGCCCACGATATGGAATACAAACTATCCCAAATACATTATTAACACGATAAGGCTATGCAAATCGCCAATAACTGCTAATTTTACAGCCGTTCACAACGACCGCAAAATATGCAGATAGCAGAAAACAAAGATCTCCGTCAGCTCAACACCTTTGGCATTTCGGCAAAAGCCAGGTTTTATGTTGAAATCACGCAGGAAGAAGAGCTGATTTCACTCCTGCAAAATCCGGAGTTCAAAGCCATGCCCAAGCTCATTCTGGGTGGCGGTTCCAATGTTTTGCTGCTCAAAGATTTTGAGGGAGTGGTCATCAAAAACAATATTGAAGGCATTCGCACTTTGCATGAAGACGATAACCATATCGTCCTCGAAGCCGGAGCCGGCGTCAACTGGCACCAGTTTGTGCAATATACCCTCGATCATAATTACGGGGGCATAGAAAATCTTTCCCTCATTCCCGGAACCGTCGGCGCTGCCCCCATGCAGAACATCGGCGCTTATGGCATTGAAATCAAAGATGTATTCGAGCAGCTCCACGCCGTCGCCCTTGCCGATGGCAGCCTGAAAAAATTCGATACCGAGGCCTGCGACTTTGGCTACCGGCACAGCGTCTTCAAGACCAGTCTGCGCGGGCAGTACATCATCACCCGCGTCGCTTTTCGGCTGCAGAAAGTCCATCAGCTCAATATCAGCTATGGTGCCATTCAGGAAACCCTTTTGCAGCATGGCATCCAGGAGCCGGGCATCAAAGACGTGAGCGAAGCAGTCATCAAAATTCGGCAGTCAAAACTGCCCGATCCCGCCAAAATCGGCAATGCAGGCAGCTTTTTCAAAAATCCCAGCATTAGCAAAGCCGACTATGAGGGACTGAAGCAACAATATCCCAACATTCCCGGCTATGAATTGCCCGAAGCGCTGGTAAAAGTACCGGCAGGCTGGCTCATCGAGCAATGCGGCTGGAAGGGCAAACGCCTCGGCAACGTCGGCGTCCACCCCATGCAGGCCCTCGTCATCGTCAACCACGGCGGCGCCACCGGCGCAGAAGTAAAAGCACTGTCAGAGCAAATACAGGCCAGCGTCGAAGAAAAATTCGGCATTCCTTTACAACCTGAAGTCAATTTTATAGGATAAAGAAAGCGTACTGAAAGGATAATTTGGGCGCACCCTCCGGGCCAGGCTATCCCTCCAAATCCTCGGCACCAGCAAACCTTGCAGCTGGTACCAGCTTCGGCATTTCAAAATTACTCAGCAGGCACAGCAGCTGCAGCAGGGTGCCTGTGGGTTTTCCGCTCTATCCTTTGCGCAGGTTAACGCTGGCGGCAGCTTACATTTGATGACACTACTGAACCGCCACCTGCGGGCAGGTGCTGTTATGCACTGGCTTTCTCGTCTTTATAACCATTTTCCAATAATTATTTTGATTCCGAAATGATTTCCCCACTTAGTTTGTCCATTATCGTACGCGAAATAAGTTCCACCCAATTGAAGTCCAAATGTCATTGCAAAATTATTATCAAACAGCAAGTTGTATCCAGGTTCAACCCAGAGCCCTAGATTATTATGATCTTCAACTCTATTTCTTGTTACACTTAAAATTGGTGCAACAAAAAATCCTTTTGAGATGTCTTTTTGACTTTCCTTTGATTTAAAAAATATAGGGAAGCCTGTCTCAAACCCAAAGTGGCTTATTTCATTGCCACTGTTTCTTATACCAAGGTTTACTATTGAAGTCAGTCTAAAGTCAAATCTTTTTGTCAAAGATCTTTGATAAACAAGCGGAAAAATATTTATGTCCAATTCCCCTTTATCATAGAATGGTTCAACAGTCACGCTTGGGTTTATGCCGATAAAGTTAAATCTCTTGTCTTCCTGGGCTAAAAGTGGGTTCTCATAAAAAACTATGATGAACGTTAGCATTATTACTTGCTTTATTATTCTTTCCATTGTCTTTTCCTATTGTCATTTAAGCGTATCCGTCCGACGAACCCCATATTGATAAATAAGAATATTATTTAGGTCGGTATTCTTCCCAGTTTGAGGGCAGTAGCTGGTAGAGGTCTTTTTGTTTGTGACTTTGTATTCTTTCAAAGACATCTTTGAGCCAGTCAA
>JBGSXH010000092.1:0-5252 GCA_041751515.1 Cyclobacteriaceae bacterium
GCATGCGCTACGTCCTCCTTGAACTTACCATCAGCACTGACGGAAGGTATTCTCAATAAGTCGAACAGCTCATTTAAAAACTTTTCCTTATTATTTTCAATATAGGATTTTACTGTCTCCTGAATAATGGTAGTGGGCATATAAATATTGAATGTACTATTAACATTAGCAGTGATTGCATTTCAATCACATTAGCATGGCTAAATTAGCACTTTTTTAGTTGCCAGAAAACGTTGTCGCTGCCTTATGCGGTTTTGCAGTTGATAAGCAGCTTAGAACCCACCCGCCTGGTCATCGTCGTCATCATCATCGCTGATTGTTTGAAAATCATCGGCCTCCGTGCTGATGTCGGTTGGCATACCAAGCTCATAAGGAGTATCTATATCAAAATACATTTTTCTGAACCGATTGACAAAGCCCAAAGCTTCTGAAATGTCAGAAGTACCGAAAGCAAAATCACCCATTTTAGCTTTGCTCAGATTGCTTTTCTTGTTGATGGCATCGTTAAAATCTTTATTAGAAGAGTAAATAAACATACGGTCATTTTCAAAACTAAAATAATACCAGGTACTGGCAGAAGCCTGAAGGAAGATATTCATCATATCGCCTTCATTTCCTTTCCGGATTTCCATAAAGCCATCAAGCATTGCATTAACATCCTGTTTACCGGCATTGGAAAATCCTAGCTTTCCTTTACTGTACCATCCATTATGCTCAGATGACCATACCAATGGAACATCAGACAATACCAAGGTTTTAGCAAGGGCATTGTTCAGGCCTACTAGCGGGGTATAGCCGCTCAGACTTTTTTCCTCATAGTCTTTGACACCTTTATCCCCGATAATTTCTGCCAGCTTGTAGACTAGTCTCGTCCTGTCGCTACTAGCAGATGGTGCCCCGATGCGCGTGACAACTTCAGCCAGGTCGGTACCCATAGCATCAACGGCCTGGGAAGGAATGTCGAAATCCAAAATGAAGAAGTTATCTGATTTGTAATCATTTTCGATCACATTTCCTGAGCCATTACCTGCTGCGGTAATGTCAAACCCTTTTCCTGTTGGCTTCAGATAATTGAGCTTTCCTTCATACCTGATTTCGCCTGTGTTATCATCAAAAACCAACAGATCACCCTCATAGCTTTTGCTTCCTTTGGCTTTGGTAGGGCTAGCGATACGATACTGCTTAGCAACCTCATCAAAGCTGAACTTGCCTTTAGGCGCAAAAAATGGCGGATCGTCCATGGTTTTAGGTTCGGATAAAAAAGCACTGTACAATGCTTTGTCCATTTCCCAATACAAGCCGGCATAAAGCGGATTGCCGGACTCTGTTTGCGCAGTAGCAAAATCAAAAGCCAATTCTCTGGAAGAGCCATCCTTCTGATAGACAATCCACGTATTTTGAGTATTCAAGGATTTTAAATCTACATTAACAAAACCATCCAGTTCCAGGGCTGGCTTATCAGCATACATGGTAACCTGACCTTTGAAGAAGATATCCGGAGCAATTTCAAAAAAATCATCCGGACGAATGCTTCCACTCGATACGGTTCGGAAACCTTCTTGCTTTTTACTAATGGCTATTTGCTCAGAAATGAACTTATCAAAAGCGATAATGAAGGTATCTGCCTCCGCATTGACATACTGATAATCGGCCTGGCCCGAGAATTTCTTTCTGCTAATGATATCGATTTTACCATTAATAAGTGTATGATATTCATTCAATGTATCGATGACCACCACCGCATTCTGAAGCTGGTCAATTCTGGTGTTTTCCAAAATAAGTACCTCATTGTTCTCCGGTGTTATTTTTGCATCTGCAACGATAATGTAGGGAATCCCAGTAACATTCAATTTCAATTCATTGATATCATAAAGTGCTGCTGTAGCATAAAATGCCAATGAGTCCAAATCCTGCCGGGTTGAGTAAAAATACGACTTTGTGAGCTCAGTATCCTCTGGTTTAGTCATGCTTACCGTTTTGGTATTCAGGTCCCAAGTGGCTTTATTGATGGAAGTTCTTACTTGTGCGTAGGGAAAGTCCAGTGCCGCTACTCCCTCCACTTCCGGAGAAATTTCTGCATCATTATCTATTAAATCAAACGAAAGCCTCACATCACTTCCTCTCAATGCAGGTTTTTTAGGATTGGATGATTTAATCTCAAACTCTGAATGTCTTGTAAAAAACAGTTCTTCCTGAAAGTTCATTTCCGCCGAAACAGCTTCAAGTCCTCTGGTGAGCAGAGAGCCGGAGGCAAATACACCTTTGGAATTAATATTGGCAAAACCGTCCATACTTGCGGTATTGTCGTAAAACTGGAATGGTGCCTTTAAATTGACTACGTACATGCTGTCTTTGGAAGGCACCCAGGCCATTTCATAGTCTAGCAATTCCGCCTGAGGAAAAGATGTGCCATCGAGCATCCCCGGCTCCATCGCCAACTGGCTGCCTATAGCCTTTACTGAATCCATGTAAAACATGAAGTTGTCAGAATACAATGAACTGGTGAGATATTCAATTCTACCATCTACCACCAGCCCGTTTCCGTCCATTTTCAAGAAATCATAGGCAATTGCTTTTCCATTGTAAATGGGCAATCCATCCGGAGAAATTGGATATTCAAAACCAAGGGAATTGTCAGGCATGACCTTTAGTCGTACATCAAGATCAGGAAAAATACCATTACTGGTAAACTTCCCTTCAAAAGCAATTGATGCCGGATCGCTACTGCTTATACTGTCTATTTCAAATGGAGGCACCGTAAAAGCCATCGTGGAGTCATATGCTCCATTGGCAACTGATTTTCCGTCAAATAAAACAGTCGCTCCTTTGTCTGCTCTGAATATAGGATATTGCGGAAATGTTTTTCGTGAAGACTTGTTATCCGGCTTGTTGATAAACAATGTTCCAGAAGTATGCACCATCTGGTTTTCCAGCTTTTCTTTGATGAGCTTATTATTGCGGTCTTTCTTCTCTGTTTCTATCTGCAGTTTAATGGAGTCAATCTGTGGCAATGTCAGGAGAAATTCATCATAGTTGAAGAAAAATTTCTCTCCTACATACTGAAAATTTCCTGCGCTAAGATTTCCATCAAATCGAAAGTCACGATTGGCGAGCAAGGTAATTTCCTGGTTCTTGGGTTCTATGAAAACATCTAGCAGCTCGGAAATGTAGAACTTCTTCACCCCTCTAACCTTCAACTCTTCCGTTTCGAGATTCAAAGTAGCATTAGGTTGTCCCGCCGATAGCGAAGTAATCAGCAGGTTATCAAAATCTTTTTTCTGGTCTTTGCTAAGCATATAATGGTAGGCTTTGCGCTTTAGCTTCACTTCATCGGTAGCTGGATTATAGTCTACAAAGCCATTTTCCATCAAAAAGCGCATAGCACCTTTCATGGTCTCTTCGTTCTGCTTGAAATTCTTTGCCATGTCCGCACTGTAAAAGCTGGGACTGTTGAGTTTTCGGGAATAGCCAACGACCATCACCAGTGGGTTAAAATCAAACAATCCGGTAAGATTATCGAATCTTTGGCGGTTAAAATATTCCTGCGACTCAAACCTTGCTGGCAATTGTTGTCGCGCATTTAAAGTAGAAAAGTCAAGACTATCGGTATAAGTATCCCATTGCAGCATGTCTACAGAAATGTCCATGGCATAGCTTGAAGCGTAGTAAGGAGTGTTTTTAAAGCCCCCCTCATCCTTTAAAAGGGTAAGCATTCCTGTTGGCACTTCGTACCTGAATCTGATGGCAGGATGATAAACAGAATCATTCTGATGATAAATGATGATAGACGAACGCTCGGTATTGATAAGTGAGTCCTGCAGGCTAAATGTTTTGCCAAAAGCTCTCCAAAGTTTTTTATTGTCTCTAACAAGAAGCAGTTCCGCTTTATCACCATACAAAGCGTTGCTATATATTTTTCTGCCGGAGAGGGAGAAGCCCCCAGTGTATTTCAGTCCTTTTTCACCCAGGTTGTCAATTGTTATATTGTTTTGATACGATTTGAAACGAGGAAACTGTGCATCGTCGAAATTCTGGCGCTTTTTGCTCTCGTATTCAAAAACACCCGCCACAGGCTTGTTGATTTTACCCAGATAATACAATTGAACATTCTCTGCAGTAATCCTGGATTTACTTATCAGGAAGGCATATTTTTCAAACTGAACATAAGTAGTATCTTTTGCCAGACCGGCAATTTCCCAAGTAAACTGACCACCTTCTCCAACAAAATTATTATTCTTCAGCATCATTTGCCCGGTAGTTTTATAAATACCGGTAGAGTCATGTGGAGATAAGAACATCAGGTCTACGCCGGTTAGGCTCAATACTGCTCCCTGTACTACAGGCAAATCTTCCTCATAAGAGGTGAAGTCATCAATAATCTCAGGGGAATCGCTGGCTTCATCCTGCTCCCAGTCACTATTATCCCAAGAGTCTGCACTGCTCCAATCGTCATCCTGACTGTGCGGCTGATCCCAATCGGAGAACCAGCCTGTGTCGTCTTCAGCATTATCTTCTGTGAGCTCGGGCAAATCGGGAAGCACTTCTGCTTCGATATAGCTCAGTTTTGCATCTGCATTAGCAGCATAGAGTTGGTTGTATGCACCTTTATAAAGATAACCCTCGGCAATAAATAGCTGTAAAGTCTGAAAGTATTGCTCAATAACAGATTGGTTCTCCGCTCCAACAACCTTGAGACTGGTTTCTAAAAATTCTACTAACGGAATGGCATATTGTTGGCTGGCCTGCTCTTCAGTGGTAGCTTCCAGCAAACTGAGGTACAGTTGAAAATGTGGCCTGGGTTTCATTCGCTTCTCCTGCATTTTCTGTGCAATTGCCATGATATTGTCCTTTTCATCATTGGTCCACCGACCTTCCCAAAGTCGTTGAAATTCCAACGTCGGGTCGGCATCATCCGGCCTTGAAGCCTGTTTCATAAGCTGCTGTAGCTGTTCAGGAAACTGCTCCATATCGGCAGAAAGCCTAGTTTGCTGGCCATAGCCTGCAAAGGATACACTTATAAACAAAAGACAGATTAATTTTCCGAATCTATACGCCATAGCTACACTTGCTTTCTACACTTAATTCAATTGCATTTTTAGCATTGCCCATCCATTTTCATGATTTTCCGCCAATACTTTAAAATCAAGGCTTTCAGCCTTTCTTTTTATTGTAGGTACGTCAGTCTGATAAAAGCCGCTCATCATCAGCACACCATGTGGGCTTAGTGCTGCTTTATAGAGCGGTAATTGCTC
>JBGSXH010000093.1:0-5578 GCA_041751515.1 Cyclobacteriaceae bacterium
GCCTTCGTACCGCTGTCAATCCAGACAAAGACGCCTCTATGAACGTAAGATTGGAAAATCAGGAACGGATGAGACATATCATGAGCGGATTACCATTCGGGGGTGGAGTCGGCATCATGGGTTACAACGGCAAGAAACATAATTCCGGTGCATTGCTTGCCACCATTCCCCCTGATAGTTATTGGGTAAAGGTTTGGGGAATGTATGGCATCGTTGGTTTGATAATTTGGTTCGGCCTGATGATGTTCATACTTGGTAAATGTTGCGGTATTGTCTGGAAGATTCGCGACAAAGCATTGCGCATAAAACTCATCGCTTTAACCGCGGGTTCTGTGGGAATTTTCATGGGCAGCTACGGCAACGAAGTCATGAATATGATGCCTTCTTCCATACTATTATACGTTTCCTGGGCTTTCGTCTTTATGGGACCTAAACTAGATAAAGAATTAAAAGCAAAATCCGATGCATAAACCACGTGTTTCTATCATTACAATCAATTATAACCAAGATGCCGTCACCTGTGAGCTTCTGGCCTCACTAAAGCATGTCACCTACCCCAATCTGGAAATAATAGTTGTAGACAATGCATCGCAATTGGGTGATGCTGACACAATAAAAGTGGCATATCCAGAAATTAAATTGATTAAATCAGAAATTAATCTTGGCTTTGCCGGAGGAAACAACCTGGGCATCAAAGAGGCAACTGGTGACTACCTATTGTTCCTGAATAACGATACAGAAGTAGAGCCCGATTTTATAGAACCGCTGGTGGAGCTATTTCAAAATAATCCTCTGGCTGGCATAGCTTCTCCTAAAATCATTTACTTTGGAACAGATAAAATCATCCAGTATGCCGGTTCTGAGGGTTTAAATCCCTGGACAGGCAGAAGTGTTACCATTGGCAATGGTGAAAAAGACTTGGGGCAATACAATACATCATCTGCAACTAAACTGGCAGACGGGGCCGCCATGATGGTTCCCAAAAAAGTCATAGAGAAAGTGGGACTCATGCCTGAGCTATACTTTTTGTATTATGAAGAACTGGACTGGTGCGAAATGATCAGACGCGCAGGTCTTAGTTGTCATTACGTTGCCAATGCCACGGTTTACCATAAAGAGTCAATTTCTGTTGGTAAGGCATCTGTTTTGAAGACTTACTATATGAACAGGAACCGGCTATTGTTTATCAGGAGAAATATTAAAGGTGGAGCTATGCTTACCAGTATGCTCGTCTTTTTACTGGCAGCATGTCCTAAAAAAGCAATGGAGCATATTGTCCGCAGGGAGGGAAAGCATCTTTCGGCCCTTTTCAGAGGACTGTGGTGGCACTTGCAAAACCTGCGACTGCAAAACTGATCAACATGGTTTCGAGTAATTTGGCTGCTAGCTGCATCCTCATAACAATATTAATACTTCAAAAATCAGGTCTAAAAGACGAAAATTTAAACCGAGACGGTTTGATTTCAACATTTATACACTTCCATTTATTCTAACTATGGCATTTTTTAATATCCTCTTGCATATCATTTTTTACGCAATAGGCGGATACCTTTTATTGAACTGCTTATACCTGTTGTTCTTCTCTCTCGCTGGTCACAAACGTGCCGGCATTCAGCCGCTGATCTCCAGTTCGAAAAGAAAGTTCTGTATTTTGATCCCTGCTTATCAGGAAAACAACGTAATTCTTGAGACTAGCAAAGCTGCCAGGCAACATGTATATGATGGGGAAGTAGATGTTTATGTAATTGCTGATGGCTTAAAACCCGAGACTATCAAAACTATTCAAAGTTTTGGAGTCTTTGTCATTGAAGTAGCCTTCAAAAAGAGCACCAAAGGAAAAGCATTAGCCAAAGCATTGGCGGAAATACAAACAACTGATTACGAGATCGCTTTGGTATTGGATGTCGATAATATCATGGAAGCAGGTTTTTTACAGAATATCAATACGGCCTTCAATAGCGGATATAAAGTAGTGCAAGCACACCGTACTGCTAAAAACCTGGACTCCACTTTCGCATTCTTAGATGCCTGTAACGAAGAAATCAATAATCATATTTATCGTAAAGGGCATTATGCCATTGGCATGTCCTCTGCCCTTATTGGTTCAGGAATGGCTTTTGAATACAACTATCTCAAACAATTACTTGATGGCATTGGGGAAACTGTCGGCGAAGACAAAGAAATCGATTTTAGAATCGTTAAAGATGGCGTAAAAATATGCTATTTAAACGATACCTATGTTTATGATGAGAAAATCGAAAATGCACAGGTATTTACCAACCAGCGCTCCAGATGGATTGCCGCACAAATAGAATTTCTTAAAAAATACGCTGGGGAAGGCATTCGGCAGCTTGTGAAAAAAGGCAATGTAGAATTCTTCAATAAAGTAGTGCAGGCCTTTTTAGTCCCAAGAGTATTGCTTCTGGGCATTTTAGGGGCACTTTTCCTGGTTTCTTTTGTAAATCCGTTTGGTCCTTCATCTGTTTTTTGGGGTATTTTATGTGTGATGCTGGCCGCAGCCCTGTTCATAGCGCTACCGGGTAAGTATTACAGAGATAAGCGACTGTGGAGCGCTATACTTAACCTGCCTAATGCATTTTTTTGCATGTGCCTGGCACTACTGAATATCAAAAAAGCGAAAGCCTCTTTCATCGCCACACCTCATAAATCTAAGTCCGTTTCATCTCAGGTTAACTCTTAACTTTTAACTATATGCCTTTCGAAATCCTCTTTATTCCCGCTGTAATATGCCTGGCATTAGGCATTTTCAGTGGTTTAAAATCGGCAGACAAAGACTAATTAACTTATGCTTATACTGGAAATAATTTTTTGGGTTGCCCTAGCAGTAATCCTCTATACTTATATAGGCTACGCATTAGTGGTATGGGTTTGGGCCAAATGCATCGCTATATTCAAGAAGAAAGCACCTTTAGCACCTTATGAGCCGGACATTACTTTAGTAGTGCCAGCCTATAATGAAGCAAACATATTGGAGGAAAAAATCAACAAGTGCCTAGCGTTGGATTACCCTCAGGAGAAGCTTTCATTGATTTTCATCACTGATGGCTCTACCGATCATTCTGAAGAAGTAATGATGCGCTATCCTAAAATACTTCATCTGCATATTCCAGAGAGAGGTGGAAAATCACTGGCTGAAAATAGAGCAATGGACTTCGTCAATACGCCTTACGTTATATTCACCGATTGCAATGCTATGCTCAACAGTGATGCGATAAAGAAAATGGCCAGACATTATCAAAATCCTGAGGTCGGGGCTGTTTCCGGAGAAAAGAAAATCATGCAGGACGCCTCGGGTGCAGCTGCCGGTGAAGGGCTTTACTGGAAGTACGAATCATTTTTAAAACGATCCGATGCAACGATTTACAGCCTTATGGGGGCAGCGGGAGAGTTAGTTTCTTTTCGTTCTGCATTATTCCAGCCTTTGGAAAAAGATACTATCCTGGACGATTTCATTCAATCGCTACGCATTGTAGAAAAAGGCTATCAGGTTGTTTATGAACCGGAGGCATATGCGATGGAATCTTCATCGATTTCCATCAGAGAAGAGATGAAAAGGAAGATCAGAATTTGTGCCGGGGGATGGCAGTCTATGGGAAGGTTGCAGTCTTTATTGAACCCCCTTACCAACCCGAAGCTGACATTTCTGTATGTATCGCACAGAGTTTTGCGCTGGAGTTTGACGCCATTATTCTTAGCAATATTATTGCCCCTAAACTTTGCCTTATCCATTACCTTAGGAGGCATTTATACGGCTTCTTTAGTACTGCAAGTCCTATTTTATGCTGCTGCATGGGCAGGTTGGCTCGCAGAGTTGAAGGGCGCTAAAATAAAGCCGCTGGTTGTTCCACTCTATTTTTCCATGATGAATATTGCAGTTTTTGCCGGCTTTTATCGCTATATCTATAAAACGCAACCTGCCGCCTGGGAGAAAGCTGAGAGAGCGGTAAGTGGTAGTAAAATAAGGCAATAGTCTCTTTACTCTTTCGGCATATTTCACAATCAATTTTTGAAAGCAATTTTCGCTTTTTTCATCGAATCGCGGAAAGTCTTACCAAGCCATTTATGGATTTTATATTTACTAGTCTTCAGAAAATACATACTGATAGAGATTCCACAGCTACGAGTCTGGCGAAAGAACTGGCTAAAAGCCACAGAGTGCTCTACATCAACCCACCGATTGATACCAGAACTTATTATGCCAAAAATAATGACGCGTATACTAAAGCCCATATTGAAGGCATCAAGCACAAAGCTCCTTCCTTAAGTAAAACTGAAAATCTTAACCTATGGACACTGAACCCTGCGACATTGCTTCATTCCATCAATTGGATTCCTAATACAAGCTTGTTTTCTTTTTTCAATAAACACAATAATAAGAAACTTGCGAAAGACATTGCTGAAGCCGTTGAAAGTATAGGCTTGAAAGATTTCATCCTTATCAATGATAAGGACATCTTCAGAAGTTATTATTTAAAAGAGCTGTTAAGGCCGAAGCAATACGTTTATCTGGATCGTGACTATACAGTGGGCATGCAGTATTGGCGTAGGCATGGACTGGAGCTAGAGCCCAAACTTATGCAAAAGGCTGATACTGTTGTGTGTAATTCCTCCGACTTTACACTAAGAGCGAGGGAGTACAATGCTAACAGTCACTATATAGGCAATGGCTTTGATGTATCTCAATATAATTTTTCAGAAAAGCTAGCAGCGCCTGAGGATCTGAAAAATATCCCCTCACCTATCATCGGATATATAGGCGCTTTGATAACCATGCGACTGGACCTCAATCTGATGATAGCGCTTGCGGCAGCAAGGCCGCAATGGAGCTTTGTGCTGATAGGCTGGGAAGATGAAAAGTTTTCGAACAGCAAGTTACATTATTTACCCAATGTCCACTTTCTAGGGAAGAAGCATACCAGGGAAATTCCCGCCTATATTCAGAACTTTGATGTTTGTCTCAATCCTCAAGTCATCAATGAAATCACGAAAGGAAATTTCCCATTAAAGGTGGTAGAATATCTCGCATTGGGGAAGCCCGTAATCGCAACACCTACCAATACCATGAAAGAGGTTTTTGGAGATCATACGTATTTAGCGACAGGTACTGATGGGTATATAGAAAGTATACAGACTGCATTGGACGATAATTCTCATGAACTGGAGCAGGAAAGACTTCAATTTGCCAGTAGTTTTACCTGGCAAAAGGTTGCAGGCCTGCTGTTGGATGCCATCAGCAATAAAAGTAAAAATACAACCAAGCGAGAAAGTGTAATTGATCAATAACTGCAGCTGCAGTGCCTGTCATTACATATCCAAACATCAAATCAAATAAAGATCCCAAGCTTCAAAAATCTTGCAAACAACCAAAGCACAACGTAAAGAAGACAAATGGTTTTCCACTGCACACCTGAAGGGTGATTTAAAATCACGCTCAATCGATGGTGGCGTCAACACCGTTGGAGGACAGGGCATTTCTTTTGTCTTGAATACAGCATCAACCTTTATTCTCGCCCGACTGCTGATACCAGAGGACTTTGGTTTAGTAGCGATGGTAACG
>JBGSXH010000094.1:0-19860 GCA_041751515.1 Cyclobacteriaceae bacterium
GTCGTGGGTGGAAGATTGGCAGGAAACCCTTCAAGTCAATTTAATAGCACCTGCTTTGTTGACCAAATTATTTGTCAATCACTGCAGATTAACACAGCAGGATGGGCGCATTATAAATATAAGCTCCAGAGCAGCTTTCCGTGGTGATACTGAGGATTACCTGGCCTATGCAGCCTCCAAAGCCGGACTAGTGACGCTCACCAAAAGTCTCAGCAGGGCAGCAGGGAAACAAGGAATCAAAGTTTTTGATGTAGCTCCAGGTTTTACACGTACTGCGATGGCTGCCGCATTCATAGAGAAATATGGTGAAACTTTTGCGCTCAATGATATTGCACTGACTGACCTGACGACACCGGAAAACATTTCGCCAATGGTCATGTTTCTTGCTAGTGGTCTGGCCGATCATGCAACAGGAACAACGATAGATATGAATGCTGGAAGCTATGTCCATTAATGCAAAAGACTGATGAAGGAGGAAAAATGTCCCTGGTGTCTTGGAAAATATGATGCTTACGAGAAGTATCATGATGAAGAGTGGGGTGTGCCGGTTTATTCTGACCAGGTTCATTTCGAATATCTGACTTTAGAATCTGCTCAGGCAGGACTCTCCTGGAGTACAGTACTTTCTAAACGTAATAGTTACAAGGCGCATTTCCAGAATTTCGATGTTCACAAAGTGGCAGCGCTAAGCGACAGACAGCTCGACACAATTTTAAAAGATCCAGGGATCATCAGGAACAGGGCCAAGGTTTATGCGGCACGAAATAATGCGCATCAGTTTATTTTATTGCAGAAAGAGATAGGTTCATTTTCGGATTATTTATGGAGCTATGTTAATAACTCCCCTATTATAGGCTACTGGAATAAGCAGGAAGATGTACCTGCCAATACATCGGTATCAGATAAAATCAGTCATGACCTGAAAAAGAGAGGATTTAAGTTTGTTGGTAGCACCATAATATATGCACATTTGCAGGCAGCCGGCCTGGTGAATGACCACGTGCAAAGCTGCTACAGATTTAAGGAAATATTGAATGGCTATGCAAATGCATAATTGTTAGCCTAAATTGAAAAGAATTATATGCCCTTAGGATTGTTATAAGCCACTGTATACCTGCTGCGTTAGGTAAATATGGTGAAATGTTGTTTAGCAAGACTTTAGAAGCTAACAAGTAGATTCTTTTAAATGTCAGATAAGCTGTTGTACTTAAAATCGCTAATATTAAAATGAAACTAAGCTTTATCATAGCATTGGCACTGGCAGGAGCATGTCGAGCCATTCAGGAACCTGTAGATTGTACCGATCCAAATAGGGTAAATAGAGACGTGATGTGTACACAAGAGTACGATCCTGTTTGCGGATGTGATTTGACAACTTACAGCAATTCCTGCGTAGCAGAAGCAGCTGGCGTTTTAAGTTGGGAGGCTGGTGCCTGTGAGGGTACAGATGAACCTGATGAAAACTAATGCGATTTCCTAAAGCAATCTTATGATCTCGCTTTTTTTAAATTTTAAGCTCCACATACCTCTAAGGCTGTCCAATTTATATCCCCTTGCCTGATCTTCGGGATATAATTCATTTATTTTATTAAAAGTCTTTTCATTAATGTCATTTTCCGATCCATGACATTGCAGACACATGCCAGCTTTAATAACAATGGCTTTTGTATACAAAATCTGATCCCCGTCTTGCTGCACGTTAGGCTCCATCGATAAACCATTTTCTGCATTGTAATTATAAGATTCCAGAAGGGTGGCATCTAAGCCAGTGGCAAGGTTGTTTTTATTTCGGGGATGGAAAGTACGCCTATCAATAGTTACATGATAAGCCTGGGAGAGGGAGTCAGTAAATGGAATCGCATTGGAGTAGCAGTACTGCAGTGCGTTTGCTGCACTGTTTTTTGACAGTTGTTCGGTAAGGAGTGCCATTAAGGCGTTTTGGGCAGCTTCACTAATGCTATCTCCTAGCAGATAAGTTTTAGAAATGATATCTGCCTCTTTTACCTTTTTAAGCTTTCGGCCTTCCATTTCTTTAGACAGCTCTTCGCTACCAAAATTATTCTTCCTTCCGGCATCGCAACTGATAAGTGTCAGTTGCAGTGCCAGAAAGAAGTAATATAATTTATTCATTTTCAACCCTGTTTGCTAAAGCTTCCAGTGCTAGTTCACTGATATCAGTAGCAAAGATAAGGTATTTGGTGGTATCATTGAAGGTATCTACAATTTTCCCGCAAGCCATGCTTATATACACTTCTTTGCCATTTTTACTTCGAAGTTTAAGTAAATTGGCAAAAGGATTACCTGCCTGAATTTTAGACTGCAAAGCGGTATAATCATCCTTTTCAGCAATCAATAGTGCTAATGATTTACCTTTAAGATCTTCAGTTCTGTAATTTAAGTTTCTGGCCAGTAATTCATTGCATGAGCTTATATTCAGTTGCTCGTCCAGTTCTATCTGAAGATTTGTGGCATTGATAATGGTATCCTTTGCCTCTCTGTCTCTCTGACCACGTTCCATTTCTTCCTGTGTAGCCTGAAGCTCTTCCATATTCTGGCGCATCTCTTCTTCCTGAGACCGCATCTGTTCAGTCATTTCTGTGGATTCCTCCAAAAGCTTTTGTGTTCTCTCATTTGTTTTCACAGCAGAGATGGTAGAAGCAATGCTTTCAGCAATTTTTTCCACAAAATCAACCTGATACTGGTCGAAAACATTGAATGAAGCAATTTCTAGTACACCGAAAATCTCTTCATTTACTTTCAAAGGCACAATCAGTATACTGTTGGGGTTAGCTTCGCCTAAACCTGAAGTAATAGTGATATAGTTTTCAGGTATTTCAGTTAAATGAATAGTTTCTCCCTCAATCCATACCTGACCTGTCATTCCTTCTCCTTCATAGACTTTTTGCTCTACATATTTCTTTTTGTCCCAGGCATAGCAAGCTGCCAGTTCCATATAGGTATCTTCCCTGTTTTCAGTATCTTTTATAATGAACAAACCACCCTGATTTGCTTTCAGGTACTTTACTAAGGTCGAGATAATCTCATCCGACAACTCATTGACATTGTTGCCATTGCTGCGAAGGATATCACCAAATCTGGCGAGGCCTTCTGTTGCCCAGCTTCTGCGTTTGTCTTCTTCTGCAACATTACGGAGGTTATTCCGCATTTCTATAAGTGCATTGCCCAAGACGTCCTTGTCACTCAATGGTTGGAAATCTGCATTATATTGCCCGTTTCCTATATTTTCTGCAAATGTAGTGGTGCCTTTTAAGCCTTCTATCAGGTTTTCCACGGCTATTGCCATTTCTCCGATTTCATCCTTTGCAAATTTCTTATTGCTGCTTTCGGGTAACTCTCCTTTCCCCAGGTTAACAATGATATCTTTTATATAAAGGATGGGTTTAGTAATGGATTTTGCCATCCAGATACCTCCAATAACGCCGATAAATATAACAATCAGTCCCAGGATGATGATGGTGTTTTGTAAACTGCCAAAAGAAGCGATAAGACTTTCTTCAGAAGCTTTGGTCTCAGTCTTTTTGATGGCCGAAATAGCTTCCAGTTGGCTAAGCAATATCTTTGAGCGGGGAATAACCTCATCATCAATGGTTTCTACAGCCTCTGCCCTTTTCATAAAGTCTTCTTTGTCTTCCCAGGTGGCCAGCAAGGTCATGATATTGTCCTGATACGCCAGTAACTGTTCAGTTTCACGGTAAATGGAATCCATCATCAGAATTTGCTTTCTTTCATTCCAGGAGGACTGCAGACTTACAATTTTGTCTCTCAAAACAGGATATTCTTCTTCATGAATAGTGCGGAGCTCCTGCTTCTCCTCTTCCGTCATTTGCAGGTAAACCCAATTGGTTACCAACATCTTCGAACGGGTGACCAGCAGCGTATAATCATTGATGGCGGCCAGGGATGGGTTGACGACTTCAGAGCTTTCTTTGATGATGTCATTACTTTTCTTTAAAGTAATAAGACTAAATATGCCATTTAACGCAAAGAAAACGATAAGTGTAATAAAGCCACCAAGAATTTTATCGCCGATCTTTAAACGGAAATTTTTCATGCTTTACTAATTGAATTGAATAAATTGAGAGAGAGAGTGTATATGATGAGCGACTGAAATAATAAAAGATTGCACTGAAACAGGCAATCTTTTATTCATCAGCTACTTATATTTAAATAAGTATGGCAAACCTGGTAAGCTCGCTGCTTACCTTTAGTTTATTTTTTGCTGCAGCTGCTTCGTTCAGTTCGAACTTCCAGCGGCCGTTGTCGAGGATGAAGTTGATACCACTGCCTTCAACCCCTAAGCCAGGCTTTTCGGTAAGTACCAAAGTAGACTGTCCGTTCAACTTCTCTAAAGCAGACGCCAGGTCCTTACTTTTGTTGGAAGGAATGAAAAGCATCTGACACTTGTCGACCTCGCTAATATTTGAGTATTTCTTAATGACAAAGTTTTGTGAACCGACCGATTTGGTGGCTGCCATTTTTTCAAGCTCAGCGATGATGCCGGAATTTCCTAATACCCCAATTACAAAATCTCCACTCTGGTAGTTAGCCGGCCATTGGATGTATTTTGTAAAGTTGTAAATGTAGGATGGATGATACTTGTAGTCTTGCGCCATGACTACCGAGTTCATACAGATGAATGTTGCTACTAGCAGTAGCTTGGATAGTTTTAGTTTCATTTTTATAGTTTATTTTAGCTGATACATAGTTAAGGGCATTTTGCCACTTTGTCGATTAGAAGCGATCTTTGCTCTTAACCTCTTTAATTATTGTCCTTCAGTGTTGTATATCCTTTTTGGTAAGGCAAAGTAACCCAGATATGTCCGGCGATAGCGCTTAATAAGTCTTGAAATAATACATATGTGTTAAAACATTTATGCACACCCAGACCTCTTCTGCGATTAAGAATTCGATAGTTTCAGTGGTTTTGTGGAGATAATTGGGAATAAACTTAGTCAAAAAGTAAAATTTCATGCCCATAGCAGTAGAAAGTATTACATGAAACCACTTATTCAAATGATAATTTTTTTCACCAGCACTTTTAAACTTCACAATGAACTAAGCGCTGAACATTGCGATTAGTATAAAAAGGTTTGGTATAAATAGTCTTAAATCTGTAGCTATTTGCTAATTTTGTAAAAATTACCTTATATGATTGATAAGTTAGAGGCCATAAAGGCTCGTTTTGAAGAAGTTGGTCAACTCATTGTTCAGCCAGATGCCATGTCTGACATGAGGAAATTTTCGCAACTCAATAAAGAGTATAAGGATCTTGAAAAGATCGTAAAAAAATATGACGCCTATAGAGAGGTAAATCAGAATATTGAAAGTGCAAAGAAAGTGCTCAATACTGAAAAAGATCCGGAGTTTAGGGAAATGGCTAAAGATGAGCTGGAACACCTGCAGCCTGAAAAAGCGGGTATGGAAGAAGAGCTTAAGAAAATGCTTATCCCAAAAGATCCTAATGATAGTAAAAACGTCGTCCTTGAAATACGGGCGGGTGCAGGAGGAGATGAAGCGGCAATTTTTGCCGGAGATATTTTTAGAATGTACCAACGTTTTGCAGAAAAGCAAGGCTGGAAACTTAGTGTACTCGATCTTACTGAAGGATCATCCGGAGGCTATAAGGAGATCATCAGTACGGTGAGTGGCGAAGACGTCTATGCCATGATGAAGTTTGAATCTGGAGTGCATCGTGTACAGCGCGTACCCGCAACAGAAACTCAGGGAAGAGTGCATACCTCTGCTGCCAGTGTGGCCGTTCTGCCAGAAATGGACGAAGTGGAAGTAGAAATCGATATGAACGATGTGCGGAAAGATACATTTTGCTCATCTGGCCCCGGTGGACAATCCGTCAATACCACTTATTCTGCAGTAAGGCTTACGCATATTCCCTCAGGGCTTGTAGTTTCTTGTCAGGATGAAAAAAGCCAGTTAAAAAATCTTGAAAAGGCATTGAAAGTACTGCGTTCCCGCTTATATGAAATTGAATTAAAAAGGCATAATGATGAAGTGGGCGCTCAGCGCAGGTCTATGGTGGGAAGTGGTGATAGGTCGGACAAGATTCGGACTTATAATTACCCGCAGGGCAGAGTCACAGACCATAGAATCAACTTTACGGTGCATAATTTGCCAGTTGTCATGGACGGAGAAGTAGGCAATTTTATGGAAGAGCTTAGAATGGCCGAGCATGCCGCTAAACTAAAAGATGGCAGCCCGGCTTAATTTCCGGCTGCTTTCATAGGCAAATTGTTGATTATGAGTAAAGGAATTTCTTTTATCAATTACATTGTATTTTCTTTTGCCACATTATTGGTAATGGCTGCCTGTGAGCCCAAAGAAGAAATGTTAAGGACAGAAAATGATTTCCTTTATATTTCTACGGACACCCTTCGTTTCGACACTTTATTTAGTGAACAACTCAGTATTAGCAGGCGTGCGAAAGTCATCAATCCGCATGCGGAAGCTGTATTGATTTCAACCATTGACCTTGCTGTAAAAGATGACTCACCTTTTGAATTGATTGTTAACGGAAGGCGTGCATCCGAATTTCGCAATCAGACATTGATTGGTGGCGATAGCCTGCTTCTACTAGTCAATGTCACCACTCCTCAAACTACAGACACCGCTGCATTCCGTATCCATAATGTTATTAACATTGCTACGCAGCAATATAATGGCACAATAGCACTGGAAGCCACTGGTGAAAATGTTGACTATATGGATGTATGGCATTTCACTACTGATACTGTTATTGCTCCAGCCAGACCTATTGTGATTGAGAAAGGTATAATTGTGAATCGTGATGTGACGCTTACTCTTAAGGAGGGAAGTCGCATATATTTTAAATCTGCTGCCGAATTTAAGGTTTATGGAAGCTTAGTCGCTGAGGGATCTGCTCGGGAACGAGTGGTATTGAGAAGCTTTCGAAGAGACGGTATTCACAGAAGCAGCCTGGGCCAGTGGCAAGGCATTGAACTCATGAAAGGAAGCAGCGGACATCGTTTTTCCGGTATTTCAATTTTTAACGCGATCAACGGTATTTCTTGGGAAGGAGATGAAGCTGAAGAAAAGCAGACTTTAACCTTAACTCATGCAAATATTCAGCATGCCAGTAAAACAGGGCTTTCGTTAAAGAATATTCATTTGAATGCAGACAATCTCTTGCTGAATAACTGTGTCGACCACTTGCTACTGATGAATGGTACAGTAACATTAAATATGCTGCATTGTACACTTGCCAATTATTCATTCAATTTTTTCCGAAGCAAACCTTCTCTCTCCCTGGGTGATGCAGTTAATGCGAGTATTCAAAACTCAGTCATTTGGGGGAATTTACGGGATGAAATTACGCTGAATTCTGATTTGCTTTCTCAAAGTAATAACTTCTTCAGGAGCAGTAATTCTCACCTGGCAAAAAGCAATAGTACTATTGATGTTAACCCCGAATTTGTTTCACCCCCCATGCACAACTTTTTGCCGGATTCACTATCACCTTTACTTGAGCAGGCAATACCTGGACTTTCGGCAACCGATAATCTCGGAAATAATAGAAAAGCTGCACCGGACATAGGTGCTTTTGAGCGGTTAAAATAATTTAAACCATATCATAAAGCGATGGTTTTATAGAAAAACATGCATCAGAAATCTATTCATTTGCCATCTTATTCACGTGGTATTCATCTCATAAGTAATAAAATCTTAGGCTGGGAAGCGATCAATCAGTATAAGGTAGGCATGCTTCAGGTGTTTATTCAGCATACTTCTGCCTCTTTGTGTATCAATGAAAATGCAGACCCCGAGGTCCGACATGACCTGGAGGCGCATCTCAATGAAATGGTTCCGGAAAATCAGCCCTACTATCGACATACCATGGAAGGTCCCGACGATATGCCAGCTCATATTAAAGCTGTAATGTTAGGGCCTCAATTGCTTATTCCAGTCCAAAACGGGAAAGCTGCCATGGGCATCTGGCAAGGGATCTATTTATGCGAGCATCGAAATAATGCTTCAGGTAGAAATTTGCTCTTGACCATATGGGGTGATAATTAATTTTGTTTAATATTAAAACCAAATTTATCTACAGTATGTTGGGCAAATATGGATGTAAAGAGAGCAATAGTCTGGTTTAGAAATGATTTGCGCATAACAGATAACCATGCATTATGGACTGCACATAAGGATAACTATCAAATACTTCCGGTATTTATAATCGAAAACAGGTGGTTTGAACACAATGAGATTGGTCTGAAACGCATCTCTTTATTTCGCTATAGGTTTATGCTGGAAGCACTTCAGGGTCTTAATGAAGATTTACAACAAAGAGGGTCTGCCCTGTTAGTATTGCGAGGAGATGCGATTGAAAATATAGCTGCATTACAGGAGAGATATAAAGTGCAGGCTGTATTTGCAAGCAAAGAGTCGGGATCAGAAGAAAAGGCGATTGAAGATGAACTGGAACGAAAGCTTTTCAATAAAGGGGTTTCTTTAAATCTCTTTGCTCAGCATACTTTATTTCATGAAGACAATATTCCATGGCCCATTCGAAATTTGCCAGACACTTTTACTTCGTTTCGGAAAGAAAGTGAGAAATCGGTGGAAGTTGCAGCACTAATACCTGCTCCTGAAAGTATTAAACATATTCCCTTTGATAAAACAGATAATACGGTCGAAATTGAACCAGCGCTTGATGAAATTCAGGCAGCAAAGATAAATGGTGCCATGGCATTTCAAGGGCATAGGCATGCACTGAAGGCTAGAATATATGATTATTTTCGCGCTGACAAACTAGGCATATATAAAGAGAGCAGAAATGGAATGCTTGGTGAGGACTATAGTACCAAGTTGTCTCCATGGCTGGCATTAGGCGTTGTTTCGCCAAGAGAGCTGTATTTCAGTATTAGGGACTTTGAAAATAATGTGCTTAAGAACCAATCCACTTACTGGGTCATATTCGAACTACTATGGCGAGACTATTTCAAATTTCTTGCAAAGAAACATGGCAATGCCATATTTACCCCTGCTGGCTATAATGGTGCTGAAATTCAGTGGCTGCAAGAAAAGGAGCGGTTTAGCTTGTGGGCAAATGGAACTACAGGAATCCCCATTATCGATGCCAATATGCGAGAGTTGAACACTACAGGTTTTATGTCTAATCGGGGAAGACAGCTGGTCGCAAGTTGCCTGACCAATGATTTTGGCATTGACTGGACTTGGGGAGCGCAGTATTTTGAAGCGAAACTGATCGACTATGACGTGGCCAGCAACTGGGGAAATTGGGCTTACGTGGCTGGCGTAGGCAGTGACCCGCGCAAAGACCGGTACTTTAATTTGATGAGTCAGGCAAAAAAGTATGATGCCAGTGGCGACTATGTCCGGTTTTGGATACCAGAATTGAAGGAAATTCCAGGGTTCAAAGTTCATCATCCGCAACAGTTAAGCGCTGATGAGCTTGAAAAGTATGGCGTGAGTATCGGGAAAGATTATCCGGAATCTGCTTTGGATTACTCCAAATGGCTTTATTAGCGTAAGTTCACCAGCCTGAAGTAATCATAAACTGTAATGCGAATGATTTCGCGTTCCTTCTTTTGTTGCAGCAGGGGTACTTCTTCACCGGCAGCATTTACATACCAGAAATTGTGGCCATCTAGTATGTGACCATACAGCGAGTTAGCAAATGTGTAATGTGTATCTTTATCGCCTCTCGCAATTTCAAGTGTATCGATACTCTTCATCTCTGGATTTTCAGTTAATATATAATTAACACTATCGAGACCACTGCCGGCTTCAGTCATCAAATAAGCATGGTCTTTATTCACGTTTACCACCAGTGAAAATCTGATCTGTCGTTCGGCTTCATCTTCTACAGTTTCTTTCAGTCTGTAGATTTGAAGATTGGCAGCTTCAATATTCTGCTGATTGTAGAATAGCCTTCTTACGTTTTTGAAATAGAGAAAAGAATCGTATGTCGTGCTGTATGCTGTGCTTTCTGTCTGTTTTTCGTTTTTTCCCGGGTGGCAGGATACAAATACAAAACTTATGAATAAGAGGAAGGGAATTTTACGTGATATTTTGAGCAGCATGAAAGTTTTTAATATTGACGATGAAAGTACTACCTATTCGAGGTTTAGAATTTAACAAAATTGTACCCTTTAATCGTTCTATTGTTTCCTTAACAATATATAAGCCTAATCCAGAACCATCTGAATCATAAGAAGCACGGTAAAACATGTCAAAAATCTTCTCCTGAAACTTGTCTTCAATTCCCTGACCATTGTCTTCAACTTCAATTTTAATATCTGAATTAGTCACATTGGCGGTTATTAATACATAGGGCTTAGGTTTACTTAAATCATGGTAGCGAATGGCATTGGCGATGAGATTATGGATGACGATATTAAGTCTTCTTCTGTCCGTGTAACACGTTTTCTCGCCTTTTAATATTATCTTAAAATTAATATTTTGAAAGGATTCAAGGTATTGGTGAGAGCCAATTGCTTCTTCTAAGAGCAATCTTAATTCAAATGCTTCAATGTTCAGGTCTAGTCGGGAATTTCTTGAATAGTCAATGATATCTTTGAGAAAAATATCGAGCTTGGATATACTTCTATTCATCATATCAAGATAAATATCCGTTTTTTGATTCTGGTTGTCTAATTTGGCAATATTTACCAGCCCCAGTAAAGATGTTAATGGTGCTCGCAAATCATGAGAAGCGCTGTACACAAAGCGATCGAGTTCAGCATTAATTTTCTTCAACTCGTCATTTTTCTGGGATAATTGATCTTCTGATGCTTTTAAATCCGATATGTTGATTATTGCGCCATCAGTATAAAGGTTGCCATCCTGCCCAATGAATAAAATACAGTTGAGTAAGCCCCAAAACTTTTCGCCATTTTTTTTGACGAACTGCAGTTCCTTATTTTGAATATGGCGGTGTCGCAAAAGCTCTTTGACCACTTTTTCCATATCACTGCTTGATGCCATATATTTCCCTATGTAGACTTTCGCCAGGCTTAGAATCTCTTTGGCATCACGAAACCCAAATAGGGTCGCAAGACTTTTATTGGCATACACAAAACCATGATTACTGGTATATCTGAATATGCCGCTATTTATATTATGATTAATATTTTCTAATAACTCTTTGTGTTCTTTCAGCTTTTGCTCAAATATTACCTGTTCTTTAATATTTCTGGCTATAGCGATCACATAATGCTCCCTGCCAAAAGATCTTGCCGCTAAAGAAATAGCAACCGGTAAAAATTCGCCATTTTTCTGTTTAAGTGAACCTCTGAATACTTTATCCTTCTCTAAATTTTTGCGCGTCCTAAAATCTTTAATGTGCTCATGAGTTTCTTCAAGCGAGCTGTTCACTTCCAGATCCTGAAGCCGCATTTTTAGCAAGGCGGGGCGGCTGTATTGCAAGATCTTCATAGCTGTAGCATTACAGTCAACGATCATTTCATCCTTAGGATTGATGATAAGGATAATATCACTGGCAACATCAGTAATTTTTCTATATCGCGTTAAAGCAAGGGCAATTTTTTTCTGATGGGAAATGTCGACCACCATTGCCAGAATGTAATCCGCTTTGCCTGATGCAGCCTTGGCAATGACTACTTTCAGAAGAACATGAACAATTTTGTGATGCTTATGGACATAGGCTTTTTCTACCTCGGGAAAAGACTTTTCAGCATCCATGGGGCTTAAATTCAATATATAATCCTTCTGCCTTTCTTCCGGAAGAGAAAAATCAGCCATATTCATGGTTGTCAATTCATCTTTACTGTATCCAATGGTTTTTGAAAATGCATCATTGGCTTGTATGATATTGCCACCAAACCTGCACATGATTATGCCAATTGGAGACTGCTCAAAAATTGCCAGAAACTTAAATTCTCGGTCTTTGAGGTTGTTTTCGTGCTCATATCGAGGTCTTAAATCTCTTATGATGGCTAGGAACTTTTCAGCTTTATCAATGAATAATCTACTCAGGCTAACCTCTACAGGTACCTCTTCACCCCATTTATTATGATGCATCCACTCAAACAAAATGGAGTTGTTCTCGCCAATTTCTTTGATCTTATCTTTCCAAAAAATTTCTGAAGCAATGCCATTGGGTTGCAACACCGGGCTGAAGTCGAGCGGTGATTTATGGAGAATTTCATCTCTTTCAGCTTCAAACAGCGTACAAATTTGTTCGTTACAGGCGACAAAACGATTTCCTTCGATTAAAATAATACCATCACTGGCTTTTTCGAATAGCATCCTATATCGCTTTTCGCTGAGCTCAAATGCAGCTTTTGCCTGTTCCGTATCTGTTAAATCGAGTACTATAATTAGTAAGCAGGGCAATCGTTGGTACTCAATTTTATTGATATAAATTTTACCAGACTTGCGTTGGCCAGCTTTATTACGCAGGGCTATTGTGTAGCCTGTCACGCTGCCTTTTCTGACCATGATATCAAGCATTTTCTCCCGGTCTTCGACGTTTTGCAGTAATTTCAGTTCCAGCACGGATTTTCCCATTGTTTCTTCCGGACTATAGCCACTGTACTCATGAAAGCAGTTATTGCCTTTGATAAAAGTATGCGTGGTAAGGCTTGTGATGGCCATAGGGAATGGCGCTGAGTTAAAAATGTTTTGGAAAGATTGAGAATCATCCGGATGTTGCAGCGATGGTTCCTGGTAAATTTCTGTCCAATTTTCCTGAATATTTATCGCATTGACAGTCAATTTTACTGCTGCTTCCTCCTGTAGGGATGTTAGCAGTTCCAGGATGTACTTGTCGTTATTGAACCGTAGCACTTTCAATAGCCGTTGGTTGAGGCGGGTTGTTAAGGTGAGCTGCACCAAAGTACTTACTTCCTCCCTCAGCTCAGGCCTGATTTCCAGGAGCTTATGAAAAGATTTCCGATGCCATAAGATTTCCATCTGTCCTTCATACTGAAGTACATCACCCTTTTCGTTGAAAATGACAAAGGGCAGTTGGTAAATAGGTTGGCTTACCATCAATTATCAGGCAGTAGATAATATTTATATATGATATAATGTAAACATTTAGGCCATATAAACCAACCTGTTGTCTGCTTTCTCGTTTATGTTTTCTGTTAAATTAAGCTTAATTTTGTATCCTAAATAAAATTCATACTAAATGAAGAAATCAGCATTAATTGTAATTGGAGGATTGGTTTTACTAGCCATCATAGCCTATAGCCTATTTGCAGGGAATTATAACGCAATCGTCAAGCTGGAGGAAGAAAGTCAGCAACAATGGGCGCAGGTAGAGAGCTCTTATCAGCGCCGGGCCGATTTAATTCCAAACCTCGTGAATACTGTGAAAGGTTATGCTGACTTTGAACAAGAAACTCTTACGCAGGTCATTGAAGCAAGGTCCAAAGCTACAGGGATAAACGTGAACGCCAATGATCTTGATCCGCAGCAAATTCAGCAATTCCAGCAGGCCCAGGAAGGACTATCTTCAGCACTTTCCAGGTTAATGGTAGTGGTAGAAAGATATCCTGACTTGAAGGCCAATCAGAATTTTTTGGAACTTCAGTCGCAGTTGGAAGGCACTGAAAACCGAATCAATGTAGAAAGAAGACGTTTTAACGAGACCGTCGGAACATACAATAGTTTTATCCGTACTTTTCCGAAAAATATGGTAGCCGGCATGTACGGCTTCGAAAGAAAAGGATATTTTGAAGCCAGCGCAGGCGCTGAAAATGCACCAGAAGTAACCTTTTAATTATGCCTAAAGAATCTTTTACCAAAGCTGAGAGAGCAGCGATTGAAAATGCTATTGGCAGGGCCGAGCAAAAAACCAATGGAGAAATTCAGGTTCATATAGAGAACCATTGCAAGAAAGATGTACTCGACAGGGCCGCTGAAGTGTTCGCGACATTGAAAATGCATAAAACCAGCGAAAGAAATGGTGTGCTGTTTTACCTGGCGCTGCAAGATCATAAATTCGCCATTTTGGGGGATAGTGGTATCAATAAAGTGGTTCCTGACAATTTTTGGGAAGAAGCCAAGACACTAACGCTGAAATGGTGTAAAGCTGGGGACATTGCAAAGGGGCTACAGGAAGGAATTCTGCTAGCAGGAAAGCAATTGAGCGCACATTTCCCTAAATCTGATGACAATACCAATGAACTATCAAATGACATATCCTTTGGGAAATAAAATCAAATTATCAGCACTGTTGCTCTTTTTCATTGCTTTTGTACAGCTGCAAGAAGTGATAGCACAGGTTTATCCTGCAGCACCATCTCCCCCCCGATTGGTCAATGACTTTGTGGGAATTCTGGGAGCAGATCAGGAGCGTATGCTTGAAGATAAACTACGACGGTATCATGACACTACTTCTACACAGATTGCTGTTGTCATCATAGCAACTACTGGTGGCGAAGACCCTGCCATGTATGGCACGGAGCTGGGCCAGCGATGGGGCATTGGGCAGGAAGGCAACGATAATGGCCTGATCGTACTTGTGGCTTATGATGATAGAAAGGTACAAATTGTGACCGGGTATGGAATGGAAGCCACTGTTACAGATGCAATGGCGAAGAGAGTCATCAATCAATATATACAGCCAAGATTCAAAGAAGGCAAGTACTTCGAAGGCATTGATGAATCAACTTCAATCATCATGAGTTTGGCTGCAGGAGAATATTCAGGTGAACCTGAACAAAAAGCGCCCAGGGTTATTGGGAGCATTTTGCTGCTATTATTTATTGTCATCTTTCCCTTATTACGGTCAAGAGCCGTGAAGAAAAACCATTATGGTAGTAAACCTATGGGATTGTTTACTGCATTAATGCTTGGCAGTGCAATGGGTAGAGGCCGTGGAAGTAGCTTCAATGATTTTCGGGGCGGTGGTGGCAGCTTCGGAGGTGGAGGCGGTGGATTTTCGGGGTTCGGAGGCGGCGGTTTTGGCGGTGGTGGCGCTGGAGGAAGCTGGTAAGTGATTGTTGAGGGAAGATAAACTCTCCCCTCAACGGTTTATTTCTTTTTTAAGACAAGGCTTCCTGAAAGCATATCATGTAAAGCCTGCTTTTTACTGGTAAAGGCAGCCATAATATAGCCTATAAGAAAAATCATTGCGGAAAGGATTTTTGCAAAATACCTTCCGGTAGCTTTTACAAAACTAATGGGTTTTCCGTCCAGGTCAGTGACCACCAGTCCCAACGCCATTTTTCCTATTGTTCCCTGCTGGCTACTGGACTCCATCAGGGCATAGTATAGAAATCCTCCCACCAAAGAAATTGCATTTGAAAGAAGATAGTATGGGGCCATGAGGATAGCTAAATTTTCTCCATAGACAATTTCAGGTGCATCAATAGCTAGAAGACCAGTGAAAACCGGCGTCAAAATCATAGCATTTGCAAGCGATAATATGATAGAATCAATCAGCAGAGCGATGAATCTCAGCCAAAAGCCCGCATATTTAGCAGGCACCACGGCGGCAGCCATTGAAGGTTGTATGTTGTCCATGAGTATTTATTATAGTCTGGGGAATAATATACTATATAATTGTAATTTTTAAAACTAGATTTTTTCAAAAATTAATGTGGCCATACATCGTCTTCCGCTTACCAGCACATGCTTTGAAGGTTCCAGCAGCTTTAGCGGGTTAGATGAAAGTACCTCTGAAAGGATAGCTTCAGAAATGTGAAAGGAAAAATCATCTTCAGGAGCTTTTTCAGTCAAGCCTTCGGTACTCCCCATCCGAATAAAAACAATGCCCTTTGATTTGCAGACACGGCATAGCTCCTGTACCCAGACAGAAAACTCTTGCTTGTCTTTTGCAAAATGCAGGACGGCACTGCATATCACCAAATCAAATGAATTGTCATGATAAGGCAGGATTGATAAGGAGGCATGCTGAAAATTGTCCAGGTTGGCAGTCCGGTTCAGGCTGGAGGCAATGTATTTGAGCATGCGAATGGCTGCAGCATTGTTATCGATGGCATGCACGTCAAAATTATTCTTCAGGAAGTAGTGCAAATTCCTGCCCTCTCCTGCCCCGGCATCAAGAATTTTCATAGACGAATCAAAACGACCCTTTAAAATCTGATCGATGAGATATAGGTCGGTATTGCCCAGGGCATTATTCAATTCGTTAAAATTTGTCACTTGCTGGTTTTATTAGAAGGTTGTATCGCATTATAATAAGCTTGTTTGCCCGATCTGATAATTTCTTCAGCTTTATAGAACTCAAAAGTGCCACTGGCTTCCCTAGAGATATTAATGACCATATCGGGCTGGTAAGTATCCAGAATCATTTCTGATAGCTGGTCTTGCATCAGGTCAAAGGAGGCATTCATCAGCTCAAAAAATCCTAATTTCCTTTTCGGTATCGCTTTGTCCTCCGGCATAAGCTTTCGCCATTTCTGGATGAATTGGTCCACTTTTGCAGGCATGGGCTTAATATGGTCTACTTCTTTCAATTTAATGGATGGTTTTGGCGCCTCATAGGGAACATGTGCATTCACATTGACGACAATCAGTAAATCTCCCGGTGTCCTTTTTACATGTTTTATAGGAATCGGATTCATCAGTCCGCCATCTACATAAGCATTGTCGTTGAGCAAAAAGGGTGTTAATACTGTAGGGATCGCAGCCGAGGCTCTAATAGCATCGAACAAGCTGCCCTGAGTAAATACTACCTCCTGGCGGGTATGAATATCAGTTGCCACCGCTGAAAAAGGTATCGGAAGATCTTCAATCAGACAATCTTCAATCATATTAATCACTTCCCGGAACACGCGGTCGCCTCTGATAAAACCGTTGGTGCTGAGCGTAAAATCTACCAATTTAAATACATCTCTTCTATTTAGTTTTCTGATCCATTCTTTGTAGACTTCCAGTTTTCCGGCAGCATAAATACCCCCAACTAAGGCTCCCATAGAGCAGCCGGCAATGGAATTAATATGGTATCCTTCTTCTTCTAATGCATCTATAACGCCAATATGCGCCAACCCTCTGGCTCCTCCGCTGGATAGCACCAGTGCCACATTTTTATTTGCGTTCGCAGGCATTTTCTGCTTCGACATAAGATTTTTATTCAATATGTGTGCTTTGCTGAAATTACTTATAAATTTACAATTTAACAGAAAACGAACTTATATGAAGCATCATCCTTTTCATCTGGCATTCCCAATCCGTGATATCGAAGAAACGCGCCAGTTTTATGGTGAATTGTTAGGATGTAAAATCGGCAGAAGCGCTGAAAAGTGGATTGATTTCAATTTTTTTGGCAACCAACTGTCTGCGCATGTTAAACCCGAGGAATTAACCGGTGTTTCCACAAATGCTGTGGATGGTGACAGTGTGCCTGTAAGGCATTTTGGTGCTGTTTTGCCATGGGAAGATTGGCATACTCTTGCCGATAAATTGCAAAAGGAAGGGATGAATTTTTTAATTGAGCCGCACATTCGCTTTGAAGGCAAGCCAGGAGAACAAGCTACCATGTTTTTTCTCGATCCTGCAGGGAATGCCCTGGAATTTAAATCCTTCCAAAATCCGGATCAGATTTTTGCTGTATAGCTGTATCCAATAATACAGTCTTTTTTCGTTAATCTAGATATGTTTGAGAAATACTGTAGATCGACCATTTTTCTATGGCTTTTACTTGCTTTAGAATCCTGCCCACTTATGGCGCAAATGGAAGCACTTCCGGCTTATCATTTCCTTGCCGTAAACCAGCAGTTGCCCGAAAAGCTGCTTTCCGGCAGAAGTGTTATTTTGGTGCAAGTGGAGGACAATGCTAATCCTAAGCAATGGAAGACCATCTCCGAAGAAGCTCATAAAGGCTTTGTGAAGGCTGGGGTTGATGCGGTAGCCTATTTTAATCTGAATGATTTACTTGCAGGAAAAGATGTGACGCAAGCATTTTCAAAAGAGCTGGAAGCCAGGAAGATTGAAAATCTTGTCATTCTGTATCATTCTAGAAACGGCTTCGAACTGGCCGTAACGCCTTTCGTCAACAAGCAAAAACTATTAAATTTTGGTCAGGCAGCCTGGAAAGAAAATGCTAATGATCTGAGTTATGTGATGGACCGGTTGTATAAAGACGCAGCCCAATCTGGACTAAAGCTGAAGAATTTTCTTATCATCGACCAGCCAGAATACTTTGATCAGACTAATATTATCAAGGCCAACCGTTTCGCCAGCTTCCAGCCCGATCTTAAGCTGGATAAATTAGGGGTGATCGCTTTTAACGCGCCAAAAGCTCCTGAAAACATTGTCTCCAAAGTTGACGTCTCGAAATTGGAGAGCACACTTGCGGGGTTAAATTCACTGGCAGAAAACAAAAACGCCAACCTTGAACAGCTCCTCAATGATATGTATCCATATCAATTTGGTTTAGTCGACCCTGAAAGGGAAGAAAACGACATCAGGATGAAGGATGGCTATCAATACCTGTTGCTCCGCTTAAAGGGACCAGCAGGAAAATTGCGTTTGTGGATGAGCTACGGCAATAAGCCTCCTGGAAATATCTTCTCTGCAGACAGTGTCGCGTCAAATTTCGATCCCGATGAAATCGTTTATAAATACTATATCCGCCACATTTATACCGGAGATATTTACTTAGGAGAAGTCTGGGATGCCGCACCAGTGTGGCAAGATGCCTTACGTAATCATATCCGGCAAATGCGCATTTCGCTTAAAGTACCTGAAGAGCAGGAATTAGGCAGGAAATAGTCCTTCATTGATGAATGGAACGAGCGCCAGCAGTACTGCCTGCTCATAATACTCCGTACGGTCCAGCATTCCTAGCGTCAGCGTGCCTACTGCTCCACCTTTCTGTTTGGAGTTGTTTTCCTTGAACAATTTATCATTGGCATGGCCCAGTTCATACCCTTCATCTAATAGCTTTCGGATGGCAGAAGGCAATGGGAAGGTTGCTGTTCTTGCTTTTCCAGTTCTCTTTTCACTTTGAATGACAACCCAGGCAAAAGCATGCAGTGCACCATCAATTTCGGCAATACCACCTTCTATACCCAAACAGAAAATGGCATCCGGCTTCAAAATATGGCTGCCGTTAGCACGATTGATGGCACCTTTTAATGTCTCAGCGTCAGTCATGGGTTGGTCGGATACTCCTGAAGCAAGATCAATGCCTTCGAAAGCAAATTCCTTTTCGGGGAAGACCCTTCCGAAAACATTTTTAACACAATTGATTTTCACCGGATTTTTGCTTCCGATCACTACATGGCTCATTATATAAATATGCTTACTATTGTCCTACCATAAAAACTGCGTTGGCGAATAGCAATTTGCCATTTTCCCAGAATGCTCTGAAAAGTGGATTATCAACCATATAAATAATTTCACCTCTGCCCATAGGTTCCGTGCCAAAAACGAGAGTTTCATTAAGCTTTTCTTTGGCCCTGAAGCCTGCAAAACCACTTAGGGGCTGTGTGGCATCTTCTAAGACTGCAACATTCCATCCTTCATCCAGGTAACTGAATCTTGAAGACCCTGATTTGAGTGTAAAATAGGTATCGCCATAACCATATGCCAGGGGATGTGAATTGTCTAATTTTAAGCTGTAAATACTACCGCTAATATAATCGCTGATACTGCTGCGTTCGCTATCTTCATATCTTCGCAGGCGTTGCTCTTTCTGGTAGCTTTCTTCCTTTTCTTCCATGGCCTCTTTACTTTCATCTGAAGCGTAGGTTTTTAGTCCAAAACCATCCTTATCGACAAATGAATTGAGTGCATTACCCATGACAATCAGCCTTCCGCCAGCGCGTACCCATTGCTGTAAGTCTTTGAGTTTTTCTTCATCAAACATGCTGTAATAGCCATTAGGAAGAATGAGAACAT
>JBGSXH010000095.1:0-6418 GCA_041751515.1 Cyclobacteriaceae bacterium
CTGCGTTGGCGCTTTCATTATTTTCTATAAAAGTACGCATGAGCCCTATCAGCGCCTGATGTCTGGCATTATCATCATCACTTTTAGTATTTACAAACTTAAAGGTCTCTACTGCATTGGGGAAGTCGCTTCTGTAGAACCGAACTCTCCCGATTAAAACATAACTATCATCTACCCAACGGCTATTTTTGTGCCTTTGTATTGCCAGAGAAGCCATTTTTATAACATGGTCGAAGTCCTCGTCCATGCTATTGATAAAGCTTGTGTCCGGCTGCGGATATATGCTTAGCACACGGTTGTAGTTGTCTTCCTGAGCGCTCCATATATTACGCTCAATTTCATCCAGCTTTTCCCGGGCGAAAAAATAGGCATTGAACCTGGCAGATATATTGTGATAGGTTTTACTGAATATATTCTTGCGCTCCGGGGAACAGGAACAAATGCTCAGTAGGAGTAAAATTACTATTGGCAGATTTAATCGTATATATTTACCGTTGTTCGACAATACTAATATGCTGTTTTATGATGTAGCTTTCAGTTCCATTTTGAACGAAAAATCTTAACAATTTATACAATAATCGTTAACGAAATGGTTAATAATACATAGTTTTGTGACGGTGTAAAAAAATCCCGGGTGTTTAAGCGTAGAAAAACATTTTCCAATTGGTTAACGAACCGCTACATTCTTATTATCAGAAATGAAGAGAATTTTGCGGAAAAATCAACTTTTAGCTTTAATTACGCAAAGCTAATAGTTTTTTTGATTACCATATTTACGATATTCACCGTTATTAGCCTTTATTTGGTAAATACAGTACTGTCGCAATGGTTTGACCCCAGGCATGCCAACCTGGAAGCCAACAGAAAGATTATCGAATTATCGATTGCGGTCGATTCTTTGGCCATGGCTGTTGAGACCAAAGATGCTTATATAGAAAATATTCGTGCTATTATGGATGGAGAGGGGCAGATGACTGCAGATGAAATTGAGGCTGCTGCCTCGCAGGAAGCCATCGCATACAGCAAGCGTGAGGCACCCAGCACGGAGCTCAACCCTGTCGATTCGATTTTCAGAAAGAGTTTTGAGGATGAAGGTTTAGGCGTGGTGGGCACCCCCAGGCGTGATTTAAATGAATTGCAGGAAATCTTTTTCTTTTCTCCGATTTCCGGTATTGTTACCAGTGGTTTTGATAATAAAATTGAGCACTATGGTGTCGATATTGTTTCGAAGAGCAATGAGCCTGTGAAGGCGGCAGCAGACGGCACCGTGATCTTCTCTTCATGGACTCAGGACAGTGGTTATGTCATTGCTGTACAACACAGAAGTAATTTGATTACCATATATAAACATAATTCAGCTTTATTGAAAAAAGTTGGTAATTTTGTAAAGGCAGGAGATATCGTTTCCATTATTGGTAACACGGGTGAGCTCACCACAGGGCCTCACTTGCATTTTGAGCTTTGGTTTAACGGTAATCCTGTGGATCCGGAAGAGTTTGTATCATTTTAAGGGATAATAAAAATGTTCAATAAAGAGGAAAAAAAAGTGGCTGAAGACGTAAGTAATTCTAGTAATATTATTGGTAAAGGTACTTTGCTGACTGGGAACATCGAAACCCATGGTAACTTAAGAATAGAAGGCAAGGTGGTTGGTGATATCAAAACAAAAAGTAAAGTAGTGCTTGGACAATCATCTCAGGTTGAAGGTAATGTGCTTTCCGCCAATGCGGAAATAGCGGGAGAAGTGCGGGGTACTGTAGAGGTCACGGAGATTCTTATCTTAAAGCCTACTGCTATCATCGATGGTGACATCGTCACCAACAAACTGGTTGTTGAATCAGGTGCTACCTTTAACGGAGGTTGCAAAATGGGCGTAAGTGCCAAAAATATAGAACTGGGAAGTGAAAAACCACGTGTCAAAGAAAACATACCAAGACCAACAGCCTCCTAAAAAGCCTGAGTCACAGGGAATGAATGCTTATGTAAAGTACTCAGCCTTAGGCTTTCAGATGTTAGCGGTAATGGGCCTGGGTGTTTATGCGGGATTAAAGCTGGATGAATATTTTGAATTATCTTTTCCAGTCTTCCTGGTAAGCCTGTCTTCTATTTCGATGATAGCTGCAATTTTCTTCGCCATTAAAGGCTTACCAAAAGAATAATGCTTAAAAATTTACTATTCACACTTTTTGTTGGGTTGGCAGTTTTTTTATTGCACACATTAAATGTACCCTATCTTCATCCATACGCATGGTATGTATTCGTGTTCTTCGCGGTACTTCATCTCGCCACCCATGCATTTACGCTTTGGGGGATAAATAATTACAAAGAAAATTTTGCCATGTTCTATTTTGGGGCAATGATATTTCGATTCTTCTGTAGCATATCCCTGGCTTTTGTAATTATCTATCGTGGTGTTGATGATGGGATGGTGTTCGTCGTCAACTTTTTTATACTGTATTTTATTTTTATAATTTTTGAAATATATAGCATTATAGCTAACTTGCGCCCGCATTCTAAGAAGGGTAATTGACATGGTCAGAACATTTAAAAAGACACCGTTAAAGTACTTAATTTTTAATTTATTTGTACTTTTTCTGGCAACTGCTTTTTCAGGACAGCTTTACGCTGCTTCAGGAGAGGAAGATAATAAGACTGCATTCATCGGGCATCATATCTCCGATTCGCACGAATGGCATTTTGCTACCCTCGGGCACACGCACTTCACCCTGCCGCTGCCGGTGATCTTATACAGTCCGGAAAAAGGCGTTGACGTCTTCATGTCCAGCAATTTTCTCGATGGCGATCACAATCGTGTTCCCTATAATGGCTATGAATTGGATAGTCATGATAAAATACAGCCGGTAGAAGCTGGTATTAATGTTTATGACCTTTCGATTACTAAAAATGTTGCGTCAATGCTCATTAGTGTGGTAATTTTGTTTGCCATCTTTTTAAGTATTGCCAATAGTTACAAGCAGAGAAAAGGTAAGGCACCCAGTGGTCTTCAGTCATTCATTGAGCCCATTATACTTTTCGTAAGGGATGATATTGCGATTCCTAATATAGGTCGCGCAAAATATGAGCGCTTCATGCCTTTTTTACTAACGGTGTTTTTCTTCATCTGGGTAAATAATCTTATGGGTCTTTTGCCAGGTGCGGCAAACCTGACAGGAAATATATCAGTAACCTTCGTTTTGGCAGTTTTTACATTCATCATTACCAATATCAATGGCAACAAGAACTATTGGAAGCACATATTTGCGACTCCCGGTGTGCCTTGGTGGTTATTACCGATAATGATTCCTGTGGAGCTACTAGGTGTCTTTACTAAGCCTTTCTCATTAATGGTAAGGTTATTTGCCAATATCACAGCAGGTCATATTATTATCTTAAGTATTCTTGCCCTGATATTTTTGTTTGAGAGTATCGCAGTAGGTCCTGTGAGCGTAGCATTTGCTACCTTTATGAACTTTCTGGAGCTTTTAGTGGCCTTTCTTCAGGCATATGTATTCACCTTACTCTCAGCGATTTACTTCGGTGGTGCAGTAGAGGAGCATCATCACGATGAGCCGGAAGAGGCAGTGAGTAAAGCCGCTGCTTAATTATGTTTATGTATTCATTTGTTTTATTTTATATTTAATTCACAGTTATGTTAGCTTCATTGTTACTTCAAGCAGGAACAGCAGGTTTAGCCCTTATGGGTGCCGGAATTGGTGCAGGTATAGTTGCGTTAGGCGCTGGCCTTGGCATCGGTAAAATCGGTGGTTCTGCTATGGAATCTATCGCCAGACAACCAGAGGCTGGTGGTAAAATCCAGACTGCTATGATTATCGCAGCGGCACTTATTGAAGGTGTAGCGCTGTTCGGAGTCCTTGTTTGTCTTCTGATTTCACAGGGATAAACAACAAATGAATTGCCTGCCTCCTGGCATTAGGCCGGAGGCAGGTTTTTTAAGATTTTAATTATTATTCAATATATTTATTAAGCGACCATGGATAATCTTTTATCACCAGACTTTGGGTTGATTATATGGCAGGCAATCGTTTTTCTAGTAGTGCTTTTGATACTAGGGAAGTTTGCCTGGAAGCCGATCATGGGTTCCATAAAAGAGCGAGAGCTTTCTATTGAAGAATCTTTGGCTTCAGCAGAACGCGCTAAAGTAGAGATGCAGCAATTGCACGCTGAAAATGAAAAATTGCTGGACGAAGCGCGTTTAGAAAGAGATCGCATTTTAAAAGATGCTGTAGACGCAGGAAACCGCATGAAAGAGGAGGCTAAAGCCGAAACATCTAAAATTGCTGCAAAGATGATTGAAGATGCAAAACTTGCCATACAAACTGAGAAGCGCGCTGCCCTTGCAGATGTAAAATCCCAGGTCGCAACATTGTCTCTTCAAATTGCTGAGAAGCTTTTACGAGAGCAGTTAAGTACTGAATCAGCACAAAAGAAGCTGGTTGAGAGTTATGTAAAGGAATTAAACTAATTAAATCCCACTACAAATGTCTGAAATTCGTGTAGCTTCCAGATACGCTAAGTCGCTAGCCGATCTTGCCATGGAAAAGGGATTGATGGAAAAAGTATATGCCGATATGGCGCTTTTTAGCAAAGTAGTAAAGGAAAATCCTTCCTTTGCCTCTTTGCTTAAAAATCCTATCGTAACGCATCTCAAAAAGCAGGTGATCATTAAAAAGGTGTTTGCTGGTAAAGTTTCTGATCTGAGCCTTAGCTTTTTTGACTTGATTACTAAGAAGAATCGTGAAAATATGCTTGCAGGCATCGCCGAAGCATTTCAGCAGCAATACTATACCTTCAAAGGCATACAAAAAGCTACAGTAACTACTACTTTTGCGTTGAATGATGACCTTAGAAAATCTTTCAAAAACAAAGTTAAAGAGATTACAGGTGCTACGGAAGCTGAGCTGGAGGAGCGTATTGATAAATCAATAATAGGTGGATTTATACTGAAAATTGGAGACAGGCAAATAGATGACAGCTTGCAAAGCAAACTGAAAGACCTTGAGCTATCCTTTTCAGACAAAACATATGTAAAGGCTTTTTAAGCTTTTATCAGGAATTTATAACATTTAACATTATCATATAATGGTAGACGTAAGACCAGACGAGGTTTCTGCAATATTGAGAGAGCAGCTCTCCAACTTCAAAACAGAAGCTGAATTAGAAGAAGTGGGCACAGTACTACAGGTAGGAGATGGTGTCGCTCGTATCTATGGCCTAAGCCAGGCGCAATCAGGTGAGCTTTTGGAGTTCGACAACGGACTCAAAGCGCTTGTCCTCAACCTTGAAGAAGACAATGTTGGTGCGGTGCTATTAGGTGAAGCCAAAACTGTAAAAGAAGGTGACACTGTAAAACGCACGCGTCGTATCGCTTCTGTACGTGTGGGCGATGGCATGTGCGGTCGTGTAGTGGATACTTTAGGTAACCCTATTGACGGCAAAGGCCCTATTTCTGGTGAATTGTTTGAAATGCCTTTGGAGCGTAAAGCGCCAGGTGTTATCTATCGTCAGCCGGTAAACGAGCCATTACAAACGGGTATCAAAGCGATTGATGCGATGATTCCGATTGGCAGAGGACAGCGTGAGCTTATCATTGGTGACCGACAGACTGGTAAAACCGCTGTGGCCATCGATACCATTATAAATCAAAGAGAATTTTTCGACAAAGGAGAGCCTGTTTACTGTATCTATGTAGCCGTAGGACAGAAAGCGTCCACTGTTGCCAATATTGTTGCTGCACTGGAAAAAGGCGGTGCGATGGAATATACGGTAGTTGTATCAGCTTCTGCCGCTGACCCTGCACCAATGCAGTTCTTTTCCCCATTTACTGGTGCTGCTATCGGAGAATATTTCCGTGACACAGGTCGACCTGCATTGGTTGTTTATGATGATCTTTCCAAGCAAGCAGTAGCTTACAGAGAAGTATCATTATTATTAAGAAGACCTCCGGGACGCGAAGCGTACCCTGGTGACGTATTTTATCTTCACTCTCGTTTATTAGAGCGTGCAGCTAAAGTTAATGCTAGTGATGATATTGCACAAAGCATGAATGATTTGCCAGATTCTCTAAAAGGACACGTAAAAGGTGGAGGTTCATTAACAGCATTGCCAATTATCGAAACTCAGGCCGGTGATGTATCTGCTTACATTCCTACTAACGTTATTTCAATTACTGACGGACAGATATTCCTGGAGTCAAACCTGTTTAACTCAGGGATCAGACCTGCAATTAACGTAGGTATTTCTGTATCCCGTGTAGGTGGAAACGCGCAGATCAAGCCGATGAAGAAAGTAGCAGGTACTTTGAGAACAGACCAGGCTCAGTTCCGTGAACTTGAAGCTTTCGCTAAGTTTGGTTCTGATCTTGATGCATCTACAAAGCTGACAATCGACAGGGGTAGAA
>JBGSXH010000096.1:0-3196 GCA_041751515.1 Cyclobacteriaceae bacterium
AAAATGAGCAATACGGTATTGTCGGAGCTCATCAAGTATTTAGGTGCAAACCAGGGAGCGATGTTCATTCTCAACGATGAAGATAGGGAAGACCAGTATCTGGAAATGAAGGCATGTTATGCTTACAACCGTAAAAAACATTTGAATAAGCAAATTCGCAGTGGCGAAGGTTTAGCCGGACAGGCATTCCAGGAAAAAGATATTATTTTTGTAACTGATATCCCGGAGGAGTACATAAATATCACCTCAGGATTGGGAAAATCTGTTCCTACCTGTGTGCTTATTGTTCCTATCATGGTGAATGATGAAGTCAATGGCGTTCTGGAGTTGGCTTCATTTTCACCCTTTAAACCGCATGAAATTGATTTAATTAAGAAGATTTCTGAAAGTCTGTCTTCATCTATCTCCTCTGTAAAAACCAATGAGCATACCAAGGAATTGTTACTGGAAAGTCAGCAAATGACTGAAGAAATGAGAGCACAGGAAGAGGAAATGAGACAAAATATGGAGGAGTTGCAGGCCACGCAGGAAGCACTTATCAGAAAGGAACAAGATAAGGACAAAGCCAATAATATGGTGGAGGCATAAGATTTAACAATCAATTAGTATATAAAATTTGCAAAAGCTTTGTCAAACAGTAAATTTGACAAAGCTTTTTTTATGCCTGTCGAATACAACTTTAAATACAGACCAGAAGGTTATTTCTCTGCCAATGCTACTTCAGCTGCAATTGCGCACCTACATTTCCCTGAAAGTCGATGGGGTGAAGATCTCATTATCTTTGCTGAACTGCTGGATGGAAAGATCTTCTATGAAGTTTCAGATTTTTATGGGAACGAATACCGCCTGAAGCCACCGTCAAGTAATGACCCCTTATGTTTAGAGGAGATTATTTTTATGATTGAAAGTTTAGAGCTTAAAGATTACCATAAAGAGGACTACTATCAAAACCGAAATCTAGGCACTCCTCAGGTGAAAAGCGAATTTTACCCACAGTTGAAGATATTTTTTAAAGAAAAAAGCCTCCGATTTTAAAAATCTAAAGCAAAGGGTAAATCTGTGTAGTCATGGTATTGAAAGGCATACTCAAACCAATACTCATATTCATCATATAGAATACAGTCATCCATCACTTTGTCCGGCAGAGAGAACTTATGATAGCTATCTGCAGATAACCAACTACAGATGGCTTCATGCTGTCTGAGCGGCAATGAATAAAGCTGGACAAATGCTATTCCTTCGAAAAATTCAGGTGAAATCTTTTGCATGTTTTTTTTCAATAATACGACATCAACCTTCAAATTTTGCAAATACAATATTATTGAATCGTTAAACTAGCTTCATACGTAAATGGAAAGCTTAGTTTATTGTTCCATGACGCGATTGAAAACAATTATGTACACATAAAAAAGGGGCTAAAACGATACGAGCAATCGTTTTAGCCCCTGACTCTATCTTGCAATCAATAAATTAATTATCGTCACTCTTGCCTCTTTTAAAGAGATTCTTTGCTTTTTCCTTAGCCTTATTGGTAACGTCCTCCTTTGCTTTATCAGATTCTTGCTGAAGCCGCTCCTCTGCAGCCCTTTTTAAGCTATCAGCTTCTGCTTTAGCCCGTTGCTCTGCCTCTGCCCTTCTGGCGTCTACCTCCTGCTGGGCTTTGTCGACCTGTTGGTCTATTTCACCCTGTACTCTTTCTTTGGCAGCATCCCGCGCCTGGTTCACTACATTTCCGCTACCGGTGTTAGCGCCGGCCAGGTTAATTTTCGGGTCGTCATAGGTACCTCCAACATTGAAGTTTAATTTAATGTCAGCATTTTGCGGTGCTGTGCTGCCGGTAAGGCTGGCGATAGCATTATTAATGGTAGCACCAACTGCTCCAGCAGGAACATCCATATTCATCTTATAGTTAAGCCGGCCATCAAGCATATGACTACCCGAAACCGTGGTTGCGAAATTACCAATCTGAATATTAAAAGGCTGTACTTCTACTCCACCGTCTTTTACTTGTGCTTGTAAGTTGACATCCCTCAAAGTTGCATTATCTGTATTGTTCAACTTCGTAAGACTGGTAACAGCCGAGATGAATTTCGAATTCTTAATCGCCGCCTGTGCAATTTGTATGTTCCCTCCACCAGTTAAAGTATTATAAAGTGGCATCATGTCCTGACCCAGATTTCCCGCCAGCTTAAAATTCGTAGAAAAATTACCATCTATGTTTTCTGCAATAGGCGCCATGGTCTGGACTGTATTAAAGTTCTCAAACGCAGTGGCAATATCCAGATTGTTGATTTTAAAATCGAAGTCAAAATTTGGATTTTGCAAGTCACGGCTATCATATCCGCCATTCATGGTGAATTGTCCTCCGAGGGTAGTGAAGTTTAGCCCGTTTAAATTGACTGTCCCATCATTCACTCGAATGGTGCCCTTTACATTATCAAGACTTAAGTTATCGTATAAAACTTTGGCAATATTAGATTGCAGCGTAAAGTCTATATTCCTTGGAATTTCTATTACACTCAGCGAAGTGCTGGTGGTATCCTCCGTCTCGGTCTCCTCACCCATAAACTCATTCAAATCTACCAATTTAGAATTGAATTGCATTTGTCCTCTTAAAACCTGATTGTCCTGAAAAGCATAGGCAATGTAATTCGTTAATGAGCCAGTCATGGACATGTCTGTATTTCCTAGTTTCCCGTCAAAAGAATTAAGTTGCAACCTGTCAGGATTGAATGTCATGGCGGCGGCTGTAATGGAAAAAGGTGCCGGCAAATCCTCGTCGCTATAGCTGAAATTGGCAAGCTGCATAGTGCCACTGGTCGGAAGCCTGTCGTATCGTTCAGCATCTACATCAGACATTCTTCCTTTAGTTTGAATATCTGCACTGATTTTTCCTGCAATCTCTGCTCCTTCAACGGGATAAATTTGTGTCATTTTGCCAATATCTATTGCTCCTTTCAGAGCAAGATCCCATTGGTAGTCTTCAAGATTACGAAGGTTCATTCTACCGTCTACCCTTTCTCCGTCCATGACCATAGAAAACTGACTAACATCTATCACAGTACCGGCCATAGTGCCGTCATCGTTGTTGATAGCGGCTACCACATTAATATTCTCCAGTGGCATGGGCACATCAGCTGTTTTTACATAACCATCGGTTAATCCCATATTGGCTGTAACCGAAGGGAAAGTATTT
>JBGSXH010000097.1:0-2410 GCA_041751515.1 Cyclobacteriaceae bacterium
TATGTTTGATAGATATTGGTGGTGGTACTACAGATATTGCTATTTTCCATGATAATATCATCCGACATACTGCGGTAATTCCATTCGGCGGCAATATCATTACTTCCGACATCAAACAAGGTTGTATGGTAATGCAGTATCAGGCAGAAGCTTTGAAAACTAAATTCGGCAAAGCGATTGCTGAAGAAGCAAGCCCGCAGGAAATTGTGAGCATCCCTGGTCTTCGGAACAACAGAGCACCAAAAGAAATTTCCATTAAAAATCTGGCACACATCATTGAAGCCAGAATGGAGGAAATCATTGAATTGGTGCATACCGAAATCATTACATCAGGTTATGAAAACAAACTGGCAGGTGGTATAGTCATTACTGGAGGTGGTTCGCAGCTGTCTTGTGTAAAGCAATTGTTTGAATACATGACAGGCATGGATGCCAGAATTGGTTATCCTAATGAGCATCTTGGCAAAGGCAAGCTGGAGATCGTTAAAAGTCCTATGTACGCAACGACCATCGGTCTGGTACTTTCCGGCTACCGCGCACTGGATGAAAGAGAAAACAGGTACATTCAAAGAAAAGCAAGTCCGTCGTATGTGCCCTCAAGCAATGCACGAGCTACACCTAAAAAGGAGAAATCCAGTGGTGGCGGCGATTTTTTCAAGCGAATGATCGATAAAACCAAAGGTCTATTAATTGACGACCTTGACGAAAAAGAAGACTACTAAAGGCACTAATTTTTTAAAAACAAAGGAGAACAATCATGGCAGAAAATTCTTATAAATTCGAAATGCCGACCCACCATAAGTCTATCATCAAAGTCATTGGCGTTGGTGGCGGTGGTAGCAATGCGGTAAATCACATGTATAACCAAGGTATAAAAGACGTTGAGTTTATCGTCTGTAATACCGATTCTCAGGCCCTGAAGGCCAGTCCGGTGCCTAATCGCATCCAGATTGGTACTAACCTTACCGAAGGTCTGGGTGCTGGTGCGAATCCTGAAAAAGGAAAAAATGCAGCACTGGAAAGTAAGGAGGAAATTCGCGAACTGTTGAGTGATCATACCAAAATGGTATTCATTACAGCAGGAATGGGTGGTGGTACCGGAACCGGTGCAGCGCCCGTGATCGCCAGAGTAGCAAGAGAGCTGGAGATTTTAACCGTAGGCATTGTCACTGCCCCATTTGGCTTCGAAGGAAAGCGTAAAATGCAGCAGGCAGAGCAAGGTATCCGTGAGCTAAAAGAAAATTGCGATACGGTACTGGTCATTCTTAACGATAAGCTGCGTGAAGTTTTTGGTAATCTGGGCATTCGCTCAGCTTTTGCACAGGCAGATAATGTATTGACTACAGCTGCCAAAGGTATTGCCGAAATCATTACTGTGCCTGGCTATGTAAACGTCGATTTTGAAGATGTTAAAACTGTTATGCGCAATAGCGGTGCAGCGGTAATGGGCTCTGCACAAACTGAAGGTGAAAACCGTGCACGAAGAGCAGCAGAAGAAGCGATCTCATCACCATTGTTGAATAACAAAAATATTCATGGTGCTGAGAAAATCTTACTTTCCATCGTTTCTGGTGAGCAGGCAGAGCTGCAAATGGATGAGCTGACAGAAATCACTGAAACCATCCAAAGTAAAGCTGGTGATACTGCTGAGGTAATATTCGGCCACGGTGTGGATCCTGATCTGGGAACCAGCATTCGGGTGACCGTAATTGCCACGGGATTCGAAAGCGAGCTGGGTAGTGACCCTGACAGATCTGAGTCAAAAAAAATTTATGACCTAGATTCTAACAAGCAAATCAAGCTTTTTGAGGAAGAAAACAACAAAAGTAACCGACCTGAGCAAAATTATAGCCAGAGGAAACCTGACGCAAACCTTCCTTATAAAGAGAACAACGATACGCAATCTGAAGAAAGAAAAAACGAAAATAAGATTTTTCTTCACCTGGAAGATGAGTACGATATTGTAGATGGCAACAGCCAGTCTGTCAACGATGGCAATGTAGAAGATACTTTCAATGAGGAAGATATCAACTACAAAAAGCAGCAACTTTCTGAGCAGGCACGACAACGTGTTCAGCGTTTAAAAGGCTATAGAAGTGCTCCTGTCAGCACCGATGATTTTAAAGATAAGTTAGAGGTTCCTGCCTATATCCGTAAAAAAGTCGCCTTTCAGGACGTACCGCATTCGTCTGAAAAGAATATCAGCAAATACAATCTGAATGACGACAACCAGATCTTAGGAAATAACAGGTTCTTGCACGATAACGTAGACTAAAATTTAATGAGTTGCTCTACCTGTGTATGTAGCAGCTCCTCGTAAAGTTTATTTTGAAGTACATTTTCTGTCCAGTTCTCCTCAATCCTGGCCAATTTTGGTTTTAAAGCCAATACATGCATTCCTAAATAATTA
>JBGSXH010000098.1:0-4171 GCA_041751515.1 Cyclobacteriaceae bacterium
AAACTTTACAATCACTATACATCATGGCTAAAGAGAAAACCGTACAGAAAGCTGTCAAGAAAAAACCGGAAAAAAATCTTAAAGAAAAGCGGGCTGAAAAGAAAGCAAAAAAAGACAGTAAAAGCCGCAGTTAATATCTTCCGTACATTACAGATATCATCCTTGAATCACCAGGGATGATATTTGCAATCATTGGATACAGTTCCTACATGCAGTATTTCTTCTTCACGTCACTAACGAACTTCATTCCCACTTTCATTTAAAAAGGCAACCGCATCCTCTTCATTCTGAAATTGTTTCAACGGCATATTAGTATTTTTACTGATAGCATCAGTCTGAAACTCAACGAATGAGCTGGATACTATTTCGGCGGTCTGCAATAATCCTTTCTTAATTAATAAATCTTGAGCCTCTATATGGATTTGCTTCAGTTCAGCAGGATGCGTTTTCATTTCTCGCAAGTCGGTGAGCAGCGTATATCCAGATCGTACATTTGAAAGCGCTTTCTCCAGCGCTGGAACATAATGCGCAACTGCCTCAGCAGATGGCCAGAAGCCGATAAGCTTAAGATATAACCGATTAATTGTAGTATCAATAGCAATTTCAAAGTATTGATCCTGGACTATATTTTGCATCATAAATATAAATATTTAAAAATCAGGATACCAAAGGTATTATATTTTACTCACTTTTTAAAATGATGATCGCTACCCCATACGATCACGATGTACAGAAGTTTTTCATTAAGGCGGTTCAATAGGAATCATATTCTTTGGTTTTTACACATTAATATTATTAAATTGTTATTAAATTATTATATTTAATAACCTTATTTCTCCACCACACCTAAAATCATATGAAATCAACATTACAACTTTTTAGAATTGCTTTGGCCACCGCATTGATGATCTTGGTCGTCCTCGTCTTAGCCAACCTCATGGATTCGCGCATTGGCGCAAGATTAACCGCTCATGGAGGCTTCCTGGACTCCGGTAGTGATAGTTTGTATTTTCTGACATTTATGGCAGGGATTGCTTTAATTGTCTTTAATAAAAGTCTTCTCCAAAGAAAAGGTTGGCTGGTACTAATGGTGCCTTTTGCTGGAGTTTTTTTATTACTGGAAGAATCTGGTTTCGGCAGAGCTTATGGGATGCCTTTTTCCGGCCCTGTTATATACGGCAAAAAGATGGACTCTTTTCATGATCTTATTGAAGCTTTTGCAAATATGGCTGCTATACATCCATTGCAAGCTTCCATAGTTACTGGTATAATATTACTATCCACTGTCATCCTGGTTTATCTTGCTTTCAAAAACATACAATGGGTCAAAGAAAAGTCAGCGATATTTTTAGAAAAACATCCTGCAGTTTTATATTATATGACAGCATTCGTAATGTTGCTAACTGCACAGCTCATTGACATTGGTCTTATTTCTCTTCATTTCTACTATGAAGAAGTATTAGAGTTTACAGGGGCTGTCATGGTATTCTTCTCACTCTTTACTATTATGGAAACATCCGCGCCACCTGTAGCCATATTGAATAGGAACACTGCGAGGCAGCAGCACGACGTTGTTATGGAAAAAAGCTAAATAACAAAGGACATATGGGCTTCGAAAATCTGTTTTTCGGAGCTCTTTTCATAAAACATCTGCCTAACATCCATATTTCGTAACTTGGGTATGCCCTTAAAGTCATTGAACATCGTATTTCTGCTGTTAATATGGATTAGCCATCACATTTATTCACAAAAAATAGACAATACTGCGATCTTTCATGACCTTCCCGCCAGAAGCTTCGTTCGCATTCACTATGATAATGATTTTTTTTCAGGTACGGATTACTATTACACCCAGGGTTATAATATAGCACTTGTCACTCCAATCTTATCAGTAAATCCACTGATGCGGATTTTGCCCGCCTTGAAGGATGGCAGTCAACGTTACGGCCTTGCTTTCGAACATTTTGGCTTTACCCCGACCGATATAACTGCAGAAAATATATTGCCCAATGACCGCCCGTTTGCCGCCGTCATCTTATTGAAATCATTTATTATCTCCATCGACACCCTGCACTCAGCAAGAATGTCTTCCAGCCTTAGTCTGGGAATGATCGGACCTATTGCTTTCGGCGGCCCCATGCAAACCACTATTCACGAATGGATCGGCGACAGGTTGCCCAGAGGCTGGCACAATGAAATTCAGAATGATATCGCTGTCAATTATGAATTGAATTATGATAAACAGCTGCTCAATGTCCACTCCTGCTTGATCGTAGCCGGCAACGCAAGGCTTCAGGCAGGCACTTTAAACACGAAGTTGCAGACTGGTTTTACACTAATGACTGGCAGCATGACGAATCCATTGGAAGGAAATTTCAGCACAAATAAATTCCAACTGTATGGCTATTTGCAGCCATTAGCCAACTTTATAGCATACGATGCCACATTGCAGGGCGGTTTATTTAACAGAAGCAGTTCTCATACTATTGACTATGCCTCCGTCAACCGTATTGTCTGGCAAATGAACTATGGACTGGTTTTACAATATAAAGCAGTGCATCTATCTTATTCCATTGCAACACTTTCAAAAGAATTTAAAGAAGGTATGCCTCACCGTTGGGGCGGCTTAAGCCTGGGATTCCAATATTAATCCAATACGCAAATAACACCTTTCATCTACAATGGGCTTTATTTACAGTGATGTATTGATTAGTTTAGCCTTGTAAACATATTCACCTATTTTAATCAATCCTTATCATAACGCTATGAGAAAATCTATTTCGATTTTTGCATACTGTCTATTATCCTGCGGACTCATTTATGCCCAGGAACAGCAGGATGTTACATCAAAAATTATACAGGAAGCTAAAGAAAATTCAAAGCTGGAGGAACTTGCCCATGAGTTGATGGATGGCATTGGGCCCCGTCTGGTAGGCACACCACAAATGAAACAAGCGCATGACTGGGCTATTGAAAAATACGCCAGCTGGGACATAGAAGCAGAGAACCAGCAATGGGGCGAATGGCGTGGCTGGGAACGCGGCATTACCCATGTCGACCTGGTAGAGCCAAGAGTGAAAACTTTAGAAGCCATGCAGTTGGCCTGGAGTCCTAAAACTAAAGCCAAAGGTATTACTGCCGGCATGGTCATATTGCCTACCGTTGACGATTCTGCAGCATTCCAGCAATGGTTGCCTTCTGTTAAGGGTAAATTTGTACTGGTTTCTATGAATCAGCCCACCGGCAGGCCTGATGATAATTGGGAGGAATTTGCCACCGACAGCTCTTTCCAGCAAATGAAGGAAAAAAGAACCCAGCAGGCCGAAGCCTATATGCAGAACCTGGAGAAAACCGGATACAATGTGCGCACTTTGCCCCAGGCACTGGAAGATGCAGGTGCCGCCGGAGTAATTATCAGCAACTGGTCCAGGGCATTAGGTACCAATAAAATTTTTGGCGCTTACACCAAAAATGTGCCCATGGTAGACATAGGATTGGAAGATTACGGTATGCTTTACAGATTGGTTGAAAGTGGCAAATCTCCTAAAATTAAGGTAGTCACCGATTCTAAGCACACCGACAATGTCCCTACTTTTAATACGATCGCCGAAATAAAGGGTAGCGAAAAGCCTGAGGAGTATGTTATGCTATCAGCACATTTCGACTCCTGGGACGGTGGCACGGGTGCAACAGACAATGGCACCGGTTCAATTATGATGATGGAAGTCATGCGTATCCTCAAGAAAGTTTATCCTAACCCAAAACGCACCATTATTGTCGGACATTGGGGCAGCGAAGAACAGGGTTTAAACGGCTCGCGTTCTTTTGTGGAAGATCATCCTGAAATCGTTGAAAACATTCAGGTCGTACTCAACCAGGATAATGGAACCGGTCGAGTGGCTAACATTTCAGGCCAGGGCTTTTTGCACGCGTATGACTTTTTAGGGAGATGGATGCAGGATGTACCCGGTGAAATTAAAAGCGAAATCAGCATGAACTTCCCCGGCACTCCTGGTGGTGGCGGTTCCGACCACGCCTCATTTGTGGCAACAGGCGTACCAGCATTTATGTTAAGCTCCCTAAGCTGGTCGTATGGCACTTACACTTGGCACACACAGCGTGACACTTATGATAAAATTGTTTTTGACGATGTGCGAAGCAATGTTATCCT
>JBGSXH010000099.1:0-4165 GCA_041751515.1 Cyclobacteriaceae bacterium
TTCATTTCGGCCAGCACCAGTTGCGCCACTTTTCTTGCACCCAATTCATTAAAGTGCGTATCATCGACTTTTCCTTCAGGATAGTTGGGATGTTCCCCCGGCGCAAGGTGCAGGAATAATAATTTTAAGGTTTCCGGTCCCAGTTCCTGATACAAGGCCTGGCTTAGTGCATCCATGTCCAATAATGGGGTAGACAAAGCCTTGGCCACTTCCTTTACTAAAGGGGAATAAACGGCATGCGTCGCGGCAATTTTCCCGTTTTCATCGAAATAGCGACGGCTTACCGGAGTCAATAGTAGTGGTATAGCGCCTTTGTCCCGGCTTTCTGATACAAAGCGACTGAGGTTCTTTTTATATGTTTCCGGATCGGTATATCGGTCGGTTTTGGCTTCGGACTCATCATTATGTCCAAACTGTATAAACACGTAATCGCCTTCATTCAGATTATCCAGCACCGATTGCCATCTGCCTTCTTCGATAAAAGTTCTGGTACTCCGACCGTTCATGGCCCTGTTATCGATCTTCACCTTATCATTAAAGAAGTGCACGAAAGGCATGCCCCAGCCTGTCTCCGGATATTTATTTTCCGCTTTGATAGACATTGTAGAGTCACCCGCCAAATACACAGTAATTGTAGCCCGTAGCATACTAAAAGCCGAAAAGAGGTAAACTAACGCAAATAGACATAAATAATACTGAATTTTCCTGTTCATAATCCCTATTTTTTTCCAAGGATGATGGCATCTTTAGCAACTTCATTACTTCGCTTTATTTGTGCCTCAACATTATCAAAGTCCTTTTCGGAAAAGTTGATTTCACCTGATTTATCACCCATAATATGGACGATCGCTTTGCCATTGTCTTTAAATTTTAACTGGGTGAGGTCGATTTTTTGGCTGTTATGAATGGTAACAGCCTCCCCGTTTTGATGCTGCAGCTGAATGTTTTTTAAAGTAATTCCCTCACAATCCACCATTGTAATGCCTTTCTTAGTTTCAAACAAACCATTTTCCAGCTGTACATTTTTGAGGCTCATTTCAGGGAGTCCCTGAAACATGGCAGCGTGCCCTGAACCGGTAGCAGTGATGTTTTTCATGAAGATATTTCGAAAAATTGGCGTTTCCTCTGTAACAGCTACCGCTGCCGCCTGCCGAGCCTCTGTAGCCGGATCCTGATCTTCTTCTATGATCGGGGAATTACCACCATAAAACATGTTAAAACGAATGGCTTCTGCGGGAATATTGATCATATTTACATCTGATATCCAGATGTTCTCAACGATACCACCACGACCCCGGGTACTTTTGAAACGCAGCCCGACGTCGGTACCAATGAAGGTGCAATTGGCAACATGCACATTCCGCACATTACCAGACATTTCACTGCCAATGACAAAACCACCATGTCCATGATATACTGTATTACTTTTTACAATGACATTTTCCGTTGCCATTGCCCGCTTACGACCATCCGCATCTTTTCCCGATTTGAAGCAAATGGCATCATCTCCCACCTCAACAGTATTATTATAAATGAGTACGTTCTTGCAGGATTCCAGGTCCAGGCCATCGCCGTTCTGCGAGTACCAGGGATTTCTCACTGTCAGATTTCTTATGATGATGTTTTCACTCATTAAAGGATGGATATTCCAGGCTGGAGAATTCTGAAAGGTAGGACCGTCGAGTAGGATGTTTTTGCTGCCTACCAGACTTATCATGACAGGACGAAGAAAGTCTTTTATTTCCTCAAACTCTGCCATATCAGTAAAATCCGGTACATTAAAATTGCCAGGGCCATCACCCTTTTTTGAAGATTCTGACGGGTACCATTTTTTACCATCATCACTTAATACACCGCCGGAGCTGACCAGTTTCTTCCACTGATCTTCAGTCATCTTTCCTTTTTTTACCATGCGCCAGGCATCACCATTGCCATCGAAAACTCCCTTTCCTGTAATGGCAATATTTTCCAGCTCCTTGCCGTAAATCGGTGAGATATTGCGGTAAGTATCCAGTCCTTCAAAGCTGGTGGCTATTAGCTCATAATCGTCAAAATCTTTACTAAACAGTACCAGGGCACCATCTTCAGTATGTAAGTTGATATTACTCTTCAAAATAATGGGTCCGGTTAGCCAGATACCCCTAGGTACAATGACTTTTCCCCCACCTTTTTTAACAACCGCATCAATCGCTTTAGCGAAGGCTTCGGTATTCTTCGTTAGTCCATCACCTTTTGCACCAAAATCGATGATATTGACTGCATTGTCTGGAAATTGCGGTTCGCTTACTTTCGGCATGTCAAAAGCAATGTCTTTGTACAAGTCGTCCATGCTCATTTCCTGCGCCTGGCTGGGAAAAACATGGCCAAAAAAGACCAGTATCATCACGAAACTTAATTTCTTAATTTGTAGATTTTTCATAGCTGTATTAGTTTATTTGCTGAATCGAAACCAATCGAAATCGGCATAGCCAGCATCATTTATTGTATCAACTCTGGTAGCAAAAAGACCTACTTTCGCGCCAATCCATCGCCCTGGCACAGCCGTGAAGACTTCGCCTGTTTTGGTAAATTTCTCGCCATCTTCACTATAGCTGAACTGGCATTTTCCTCCTTCACTGACCTGCACACGAAAATGCACGGAATTGCCTTTTAACTTGGTGATAGTTTTGGCATTTTCCGGACTACCTTCATGCGCCTTGTTTACCTCTGCCATAGCGATGTGTATGCCATCCTTTCCGGACACCAATGAAATATGCGCGTAATCTTCTCCCATGACGATCAGTCCTGCCCTTTCATTTTCCAGCTTTTCATTGGGATGAAATGTTAGTTTTGTAGTTAAAGTAAAAGTTTCGGCAGGGAACTTTTGTAGCAGTAAATTGGGCACATCCCACATATTTTTATGGGCTTCCGGCAGTTGCGCCGTGTACAATCTTAATTGCTGCTTATCGGGTCTTAAAAATGCCCATGTCGCTTTAGGGTTAGCATGCCATTGCCATTGCAGCCCAAGTGCATTACCATCAAACTCGTCCGTATCTGGCGGTGTCACCTTAGGATATGCTTTGCCTACATCAGGCTTTTTATGTCTGGCCACTGGTTGGCCTGTACCATTTTTATTGGTGTCTTCCCCAATTACTGGCCAGTCGTTCTTCCAAACCATAGGCTGCAGATGAACAATTCTGCCATAGGCATCTTTGTCTTGAAAATGCACAAACCATGACTCATCAGTATCCAGCGTCACCCAGCCACCCTGGTGCGGGCCATTGATGTCTGTCGTACCCTGCTCCATGACGATTTTCTCTTCATACGGACCATAGGGGTTTTTCGCTCGTAATACGAGCTGCCAGCCTGTGGACACTCCTCCGGCAGGAGCAAAAATATAGTAATAGCCATTCCGTTTATAAAACTTTGGACCCTCTACTGTGGGATGTGCCTCATGGCCGTCAAAAACAATTTTGCCTGCACTCAGGGTTTGGGTACCATCAGGACTTAGGTCTTTCACTACCAAAACACTTTTGATTCCAGCTCTGCTGCCAGCATAAGCATGCACCAGATAAGCTTTGCCATCTTCGTCCCAAAGCGGACAAGGATCGATAAGGCCTTTTCCGGCTTCAACCAGCACAGGTGCTTCCCATTGCCCTGCCGGGTCGTCAGTTTTAATCATATAATGCCAAAGTCGGGATCGCCATAGTATATGTAAAATGCATCGTTATGGAAGCGAATGGAAGGTGCCCAGACGCCATTTCCATGCTGTGGTTTTGAGAAATGGTCGGCCGGAAACTGTTCCGGTAAGGCATAATTGATCAGCTCCCAGTTCACAAGGTCTTTGGAATGCAAAATAGGAAGTCCTGGCAAGGCATTAAAGCTGGAGGCTGTCATATAAAAATCGTCGCCCACTTTGACGATGTCCGGATCAGAATAGTCAGCATGGAGTATTGGGTTGATATAGGTGCCGTCGCCCTGGTCAGCTACCCAAACCTCGGAAAGTTGCTGTGCATGAACGTGGCTTACAGCTACAAATAGTGTCAGACATGCTAAAAATTGAAACTTATATTTAGTCAGTTTTTGCATTATATAATAGCTCAGGGTTTTAGAGTAGGATTCCAGCCGTCCTCTCCTTTTAAAATATTGCTGACCGTGTATTCAACCGCCTCTTCAGCGCTGAGCT
>JBGSXH010000100.1:0-1505 GCA_041751515.1 Cyclobacteriaceae bacterium
GAGTGAACAAACAGAAGTCAAGATTTTGATGGTTGATGACCGTCAGGAAAACCTGATGGCCCTGGAAGCCATACTTGAAAACGAAGGCTATACACTGGTAAAAGCCAACTCTGGTCGACAAGCTTTACAGCATTTGTTGGAAGACCAGGATTACTACCTCATTATTATGGATGTGGTCATGCCTGGAATGGACGGTTTTGAAACGGCCGAACTCATTTACGACCGAGAGAAACTAAAAAATATTCCTATCATCTTTTTAACTGCTATTGATACCGAAGAAAATATTTACCGAGGCTATCAGTCTGGTGCGGTAGATTATATTAGCAAGCCATTTGTTGCGGGCTTACTTCGTGCAAAGGTAGCTGCTTTTGTAGAGTTAAGTAGTAAGAACAAAAAACTTGTGCAACAGGAGGAGAAGCTCCGGGAAATCAATAAAAGTCTTGAAGCAGAAATTGCGGAGAGAAAAATTTCGGAAAAGAAAATAAAAGAGCTAAATGATGACCTGAAACTGAAGCTTAATGAACTGCAGTCGCTTGACGCTTTTGCTTATTCTGTATCTCATGATTTGATGTCTCCCTTGAACAACATCAGCGGACTAACGACATTAATCATCCATTCCTGTGCTGAAACGCTGGACGATGAGTCCAAAAATATGCTTAACCTGATTCTTAGCAGTACGCAGAGAATGTCAGATCTTATTAAAAGTATTCTTATATTTTCCAGGCAGGCTAATGCTGAGTTGATTAAGAGTGAGTTGAACATGAATGAGATTATTGATACTGTTATTGCCGAAATTAAGGCTTATAAATCAATTGATCATTTCGAAATCGAAGTTGCTGATTTGCCCAATGTTATGGCAGATACCAATATGCTCAAGCAGGTGTGGGTTAATTTTATCTCTAATGCGGTCAAGTACTCGGAGAAAAAACAAAACCCTAAAATTGAAATTGGTTTTAATACAACGGATGAGGAGATTATCTTTTATGTGAAAGACAACGGGGCAGGTTTCGATATGATCAATTATGACAAACTATTCAGCATTTTCAAAAGGCTGCATAGCTCTCAAGACTTTGAAGGTACTGGTATCGGGTTAGCAATTGTTAAAAGGGTGATTGAAAGGCATCAGGGAAGAGTTTGGGCGGATGCTTCGCTCAATAAAGGATCAACTTTCTATTTCTCATTGCAAACTGCCGACCTTGTTAATAAAACTGTGTCTGTAAAGTAAATAGCCTTAACAAAAAAGTGGCAGAAAATAGCTTCTTCGTAAGAGAACGAAAAGGCTATTTTCTGCCACTTTTGTATATATTTAATTAGTAATTTCTAATAGTAGCGGAAAGATTATTCTTCTTCCGTAAAGGCCAACGAGGCAGAATTGAGACAATAGCGAAGACCTGTAGGCTTGGGTCCATCGTCGAAAACATGACCAAGATGACCGTCACAACGATTACAAAGCACTTCCACACGTATCATGCCCATGCTTGTGTCTCTCACCTCTTTCACCTGAT
>JBGSXH010000101.1:0-4535 GCA_041751515.1 Cyclobacteriaceae bacterium
TCGTATTGATCCTCATTATCAGAAGTCGATTGATGACATTGAGAGAAAATTTTATCATACACTAGCTTGGTAAAACCATTGATCATGGCAACATCAGCATATCTTTCTACAAAACGCTCATAATTTGCGAAGAAGTTGTCATTACCTTTTTGATTAATCATTGCCAGGGAGCGATAATCATTGTCTTTAAGAAACTTCATTTTATCTTGAATAGCAGATGATTTGGTCGCATCATAAGTTGGTGCACCGTTTCTTTTGTTATTAATTTCATTGAAAGTTAGCAATACCTCTTTTTTGCCATTACTGACTTCCCCAACCATTTGCTGCGTGAGTTCAAAATAGTTTTCAAACTGATTGATTTCATCGAAAAGTATTACCAGGCGATTATGGTCATAAGTAGGATAATCATTTGAGAATCGCTTCTCTCTGACCGCTTCTTTCAGTGTAGATAGCTCCTCATCCAGGCCATCCATGGCCTGCACATGCGTATCAAACTGGGCTGCAGTGCTTACTGTATCTAAGCCAACAGCGTTCTCTGTCAATTGCCGACCGATTCTTGCAAAAGCCCTTTCATAGTCATCTACAAAAGCAAACTCATTTTGAGGTACTACCTCATCATCATCTTTACAGCCTGAAAAAGCAACCATGCCCAGCACTGCCAATAAATATATTTTTTTCATCTTTTAAGTTTTTTATGGAGCCCTTCAGCTAACTGAAGGGCGTTTGAAATTTCTTCTGTTTCGTCAGTAAATAATGCCTGGATTACAATCTTCGCAGACGATCGATTTTACCCACTGTATATTGCGTTGAGTGACTGCGATCAGGGTTTAGCTCGCCATGAGCATCTCTGAAATAAGCAGAACAGAAATTGGCATCACGGGTAAATTTTACATCGCCCCAGGCAATGTGGCTAAACAATGTAGCGCGTTCATCCGACAATTCATTTATTCGTGCTTTATCAGCTTCAGTAATCTCCTGTCCTTCTACTACGTGTTTGTTAAAAAGGTCAGCGGTCTCAGCATGTAATCCATTAAAGTCAGTAATGAATGCGTTCACCTTTACGATATTTTTTGCATAATTATCTACTATGCTGTAATCCAATTGATGATCATACTTATACCTCAAATAAGTATTCCAGATGCTGCGACGCTCGTCAATGGATATCAGCTGATCGATCGCGGCATAAGCTGCCTCAATTTGATTTGCGTACTGCAAAATAAATGCACTAGCATTACATTCCTGTATCACATTGCTATTGACAAGTTGAGCTACCTGGTCTAGTAAAGCAATGTTGATATAGCTGTCAACGAACGCTTCAAGATTATCTAAATTGGTATGATGATATCTTGCTATGATAGCCAGTTCCTTATAGTTATTTTCCTTCAAAAAGGCCATTTTTGCAGTAAGCTCTTCTGCTTTTGCTAAGTCATACGACTCATTGTTGCGATCTTTGTAGACAGCATTGAAAGCGAAGAAGACTTCTTCTTTACCATCCTTTAATTCGGCAAACATGTGCATTCTTTTATTGACAGCATGCTCAACTTCCTGAATCAAATTATGCAGCTCAATAAGCCTGTTACGCTCATCTTCATGGAAGTCGTTCGACAAACGTCGGTCTCTCACAACAGCTTTCAACTGTTCCAGTTCAGACACTAAAATGTTTAACTCTGCTAGCTGCGCATCAAATGCTACCGCAGTAGTAGTGGTATCCATTCCCTGAAATCGTAAATTGATGTTATCTGAAATACGATTGAAGTATCTCTGATAATCTTCAACGAAGGTAAGCTCGCCATTGGCTGGCATTACGTCGTCATCTTTACTGCAGCTTGCCAACATTACCATTGCCAGCACAGCCAATAGATAAATTTTTCTCATGTTCAATTTGTTTGTACTTAAGTTCGATTGTGGGCATTCCAGCAGCCAGCGCTGAAACACCAAATTGTTAATGGAGTTGAAAGGCCCTCACCTTATCATTTAGTATCCGGATACATTGTATGACGAGGTAAAATTATATTATAAATATTAATAAACCTATTGACAAGTAAGTATATATCATAAATTGAATATTATACATTCTTATTTGAGTTTTGGTAGTTCGTGTAAATCACTGGTAATCAGCACTATTCTTATCATGCAAATAATGTTAGACAGCTCCACATGCCTAATAATTAATATTCATTATAATTTTAATTCAATGTATTTAATTTAACTAAAAGGAACTGGCATTAACGTTCTGCGTATAGCATTACATCGAATACCTATGCAAAAGTCTATAATGAATGGGCTAATACGAATTTGGAGAGAGAGAGAGATGAATAGCTGATAATACGCAAATCTTTCAGCGAGACAATCTGTAATTGATGTAAAGAGAGGAACATTACCAAATAATGCCATGGCATTATAGCTTGTCTAAACTATAATACCATGGCATTATGATTGAGTGATCGCTAAAGGGAATTACTATCTCTATAGTTTAATGATCACACCGCCAAAAGCTGCTTGTGTCAGTCTCGATTGGGGAATAAGGAATATTTTTTCACTGTGCACAAAGTCAATGTCATAAGTAAAACTAAGGGCAACCGACTCGTTTACAGCCACATTAAAGCCCCCTCCCATCGCTACAGAAACAAACAGAGGTCTATAAATATTTAGTCCGTAATACAATTTGGGCCTTACCGCACCTTTAGGGTAGATATACTCAAATTGCGCAGGAAACTTAAATAATCTGCTCCCTGTACGATCTTCGAATTCCACAGGAGCATATAAAACTCCGGTCCTAAAGTAGATTTTTTCATTTACCCTGGGCATATTAATATGCAATAAATACCCGGCCTGTAAGCTGGTATAATTGGTAAAGCGTTCTGCCATTTGATAAATAGTCACAGGTCCAGCTAAAAATTCTATTTCAGTCTTTAGTATTGGCGTATTTTTCTCATAAATAATGCATTCTTCAGCACTGTAGCAAACTTGCTCATGGTAGTTCTCAGCTAGCTTGGTAAGATTGCGATGCGTAGGCTTTCTTATCCTTTGAATGTCGCTGGCCAAGTCAGGAGCTTCATTAGTAAAATACTGCAATACATTCATATGCGCTTTTGATCTGAATTGGTAATGTTTACCATTCACGCTTCTCATACCTTCTGAATAGGGTATTTCACGGATCTCAAGCATGGCATTCTCTGCATAATAATGGTCGCCTTCCAGATCTCTTAAATAATAAATATCGAGCTCACCATTGACAAGGTATTCTAAAAATACAGACTTATTGTTGATGACTTTAGAAACATAAAATTTGCCATCATTAAAGCGATATGCCCTGATGTCTTCCGGATAAAATTCCTGTACATTTTCATTGACCCGGAACCGACAAATTTCGCCCATGAGCAGATCGCCTCTATAATCGATTTCACCGCGAAGCGTATCGCCACTTTGCTGAATAACAAAGCCGGGCTTAAAATTGGTTTGCGCATTTAAGTTGACGGTGTAGCCACCGAAAACGGCGATGCAAAGTAATACTAAGTAGTTTTTCATAATTAAAAGCTTATAAGAATTCCCCCTGATATAAATTGAGCTAAGTTATAATAAGGTATTATTCCATATTTTTCTTGAAAGTCTAATTCGTAATTGAAACTTAAAGCAATCGATTTGTGTAAGTGCACATTCAAACCACCCCCCATTGCAATTGTGGTAAAAATAGGTCTGTAAATATTGAAGCCATAAAAGAAGGTGGGTCGCAAGATGCCTTTAGGGTATACATAAGCTAACTGAAGTGGCAATTTAAATAACGACGTGTTACCATACTCCTCACTTTCTAAAAGGCTATGAAGGACACCGGTTCTTAAGAAAATTTTCTCATTTGTCCTTGGCAAATTAAAATATAATAATAATCCTCTCTGAAGATAAGTGTCTTCATAATATGAATGAAACAGATCAAAATAGCCTGCACTCAATATCATATCAACGCGAAGCCACGGTATCTCCTTTTCATAAACGATACAATCCTCCAGACTACCGCAGACTTTCTCATGGTAATCTTCTGCCAAATTGATCAGGCTTCTATGCTTAGGTTTGGTAAGGCGTGAAACTCTTTTCTCAAATCCGGGTGCGGCCTCGGTATAATTGTTCAGCATCCCCATGTGATTTGTAGACTGATATTGATACTTTTTACCATTCAGCTCCCGAATACCTTCTCTGTAAGTAAGCTTCCGAAGCCCCAGATCCGCATTTTCTACATAGTAGTGATCACCGTCTTCATCTCGACGATAGAAGATATTTAATTCTCCATTGACAAGAAATTCCATGAACACACGCCTGTTTTCCAGCAACTTTGAAGTGTACAACTTGCCATCTTCAAAACGGTAACTAAGAATTTGATTCGCGGTATATTCTTCTATACTGTCGTTGGCTTTAAAACGACAAAGCTCACCCATCAGTAAATCTCCACGATAATCAATCTCACCGCTGAGTGTATCTCCACTATGCTGAATGATAAAACCTGGGCGAAAATCGCTTTGTCCCATCACCGAATAAGTGATACA
>JBGSXH010000102.1:0-4967 GCA_041751515.1 Cyclobacteriaceae bacterium
GCACCCTTCACCAACACAGTTGGGGGGCAACACATCCGCAGATCTTAAATACCTGGAACATGCTAAACTCCAATGTATTTAGAATGAACCAATTGTTATTTCCTGCAAGTAATCCCAATGCGGAGCAAATTGCGCAGGGGAAATTTCTAAGAGCATACAATATGATGTTTATTCTTGATTTGTTTGGCAAAGTCCCTTTTAGGGATGCTGATGAAGGCATAGACGTCGATCCTGTAGTATTCGAAGCGCAGGAAGCCTTTGATTTTATTATGCAGGATCTAAATGACGCGTTACCCGACCTGCCTACTACCGGGCCCGGGGCCAATACAAATCGCGCATCTAAGGCTACTGCAAACTTTCTAATCGCCAAAATGATGCTGAATAAGCACATCTACCTTCAAGGACCACAAGGCACTCCGGATCCGGCAGACATGACTGCGGTAATTCAGGCTGTGGAGGCAATTTCTGATGCGGGTTTTACCTTACAGCAAGGTTATTTTGATATTTTTACTCAAAATACAGATAGTGAAACCGTCTTGAGTGTAGATCAGGAAGTGGGCTTTAAGATTTGGAATGGCCTGCACTACAATCAGCCAGCACCAGATAACCCTGGTGGCGGATGGAATGGTTTTTCTACGACAGCAGAATTCTTTGATCTTTTTGAAGGTGATCCTAACATCAACGAACCCGGTTCAGGACAGGAAGAAAGAAGAGGCTTCGTACCTACCGATGGCACAGACTTGGGCATAGGTTATGGTTTCCTTATTGGTCAGCAGTATGGTCCTGAAGGCAATCCATTAAATGACAGAGCTGGTAATCCTTTGGTTTTCGCCAGGGAATTTGACGAACTTACAGGCAACAACGAAAGAACTGGTATTCGAGTTATTAAATACCATCCTGTGAATGGCGGTTTTACGAGACACCAGGTACTCCTGCGTTATGCTGATGCTCACCTGATGAAAATTGAAGCCATGCTTCGTGGTGGTTCCGGCGGTGGCAATGCATTGGAATTGTATAATGAATTAAGAGCAATTCGTGGTGCAAGTACAGCAGGATCTATTACTTTGGAGGATATTCTTGATGAACGTGGTAGAGAGCTTTATACTGAAGGCTGGAGAAGAAGCGACCAGATTCGTTTTGGCACTTACCTCAATAGCTGGGCTGTAAAAGAAGCCAGTGAAGACCATCGCGTATTGTTCCCAATACCTGCGCAGGCAATGTTGTCTAACCCTAACCTGACTCAGAATCCTGGATATTAATTGAGTAGTTTCTAAAAAGAAAGCAAGTAATTGAAAGGTTACTTGCTTTTCTTTTTATATTAAACCCAAAATCATATTGCATAGGAAGTTAGTATTTATGCCTTTTCATTTATCTGCCCTCATTAGTAAGAGCTCTTTCAAATATATTCCCGGGGGCTATGGTGCATATTTATGCCTCGCACTTTTGCTGTTCATTTCTTCATGTCAATCCGACGATAAAGAGCCAGAATCCACAACACTTTTCACCCGATTAAAAAGCAATAGCACAGGCATTACTTTTGAAAACACACTGCAGTTTCGTGAGGATTTCGATGTTTTCCGATACAGAAATTATTATAATGGCGGTGGCGTAGGCATTGGTGATTTTAACAACGATGGCTTGCCAGACATTTATTTCACTTCTAATATGGGTGAAAACAAACTCTACTTAAACAAAGGAAATTTTGAGTTTGAAGACATTACCGCTTCAGCAGGAGTCGCTGGCACCAAAGATTGGTCCACTGGTGTTAGCATAGCAGATATCAATGGCGATGGACTTTTAGACATCTACGTCTGCAATTCCGGCGATGTAAAAGGAGGCAATCGTGAGAATGAACTCTTCATCAATAACGGCGATCTTACATTTACTGAAAGTGCCTCTACCTATGGCCTGGACGACCTGGGCTTTAGCACGCATGCCGTATTTTTTGACTATGATCAGGACGGCGATTTGGATTGCTACATTCTTAATAACTCATTCAGACCGGTTTCCTCTCTAGGGTATGAAAACATCCGCCACCAAAGAGACACTGCCGGGGGAGATAAATTGCTTCGCAATGACGATGGGAAATTTGTTGATGTGAGCGAGGAAGCGGGCATATATGGCAGTGTAATTGGCTTCGGCCTTGGCGTTACTATCACAGACGTCAACCAGGATGGTTGGATGGACATTTATGTATCTAACGATTTTTTCGAGACAGATTACCTATATATCAACCAGCAGGACGGCACATTTAAAGACGAATTGCAGAAAAGAATTGGCCATACCAGCCAATTTTCCATGGGAACTGATGCTGCAGACATCAATAATGATGGTTGGCCGGAAATCTTTGTTACCGATATGTTGCCGGAAACAGAGCTGCGCATGAAAACCATGGTAAACCATGAAACTTATGATAAGCACCAGATTAAGCTTGCCAATGATTATTACGAGCAGTACATGCGCAACACCCTGCAACTCAATATTGGTGAAGGACTTTTTGCTGAAATAGGTCAATATGCAGGGGTAGAAGCAACAGATTGGAGCTGGGGCGCCCTTTTAGCTGATTTTGATAATAATGGCAACAAGGACATTTACGTCACCAATGGCATATACAAAGATCTCATAGACCAGGATTTCATTAATTACCTGGCAAGCGAAGCAGACATCATGGCCTCCATGAAAAAAAATAAAGCTGACTTTCAGAAGCTGGTAGATAAAATGCCATCCACCAAGCTCAGCAATTATATGTTCAGCCAAATCGCTGACCTGCAATTCCAGAATAAAGCGTCGGACTGGGGACTCGATGAACCCTCCTTCTCCAACGGGGCAGCTTATGCAGATTTGAACAATGATGGATTTTTGGACATCATCGTCAATAATGTTAACCAGGAGATTTTTATATTCAAAAACAATGGCAGTGAGTACTTTACTGAGCATCATCACCTGAAACTTAATTTCGAAGGCCCGAACAAAAACACCTTTGGTATTGGTGCCAGAGTGCATGCATACATGGGCGACAATCAGGTCATGATGGAGCACATTCCTACGAAAGGCTTTCAATCGTCCATGGATTATTCAATGAGTATCGGCCTGGGAAACGTCAAGCAGTTGGACAGTCTCGTTGTACATTGGCCAAATCAGAAAGCTCAGACTTTATTGAAGGTAAAAAGCAACCAACAGCTTACTTTACGCTATGAGGATGCTATTGAAAAAACTCCATATCTCACTGCTAAGAGCCCTGCACCTCTTTTTTCGAAGGCTGAAAATCTGTTTGAAGACCCATTCGAACATCAGGAAGATAACTTTGTCGACTTCGACAGAGAAAGGCTTACCTACCAAATGCTATCCAGAGAAGGACCTGCATTGGCTATAGGTGATGTCAATGGCGATAAACTGGACGATTTTTACGTAGGCGGCGCTTCCGGACAAGCGGGAGCAATTTATCTCCAGCAAAAGAATGGCAGTTTTGAGTTGATACCGCAGCCAGCTTTCGAAAAGGACAAGCAGCAGGAAGATGTCGATGCCGTCTTTTTTGATGCGAATGGCGATGGAAATTTATCCCTATACGTGGTAAGTGGCGGTTACCATTTCCCGGAAAATGCGGCAGAATATCAGGACCGATTATATGATATCAAGCTGCAAAATGGCATACCTGTAGCAGAAAAGCAGCCGGAAGCACTGCCACGCTGGAATGCCATGGGCTCCTGTGTAAAAGTTGGCGATTTTAATAATGACGGGCACCCGGATTTGTTTGTAGGTACCAGAGCTGTACCCGGAAAGTATGGCCTATCTGCCCCCAGCCATCTGCTGGAAAATGACGGAAAAGGAAATTTTGCAGACGTAACCGCCAGGAAAGCACCACAATTTGGTAGACTTGGCATGGTGACCGATGCAGTTTGGGCCGATTATGATAACGATGGTGACCTGGACCTTGTGGTCGTTGGGGAATGGATGCCGGTCTCCATTTTTAAAAATAATGGGGAGAATCTTGAACGACTCAATAATATCCCAGGACTTGAAAAGTCTGAAGGCTGGTGGAGGAGTATTGCAGCAACAGATTTAAATGATGATGGTGAAATAGACTTTGTTGTTGGCAATTGGGGGCTAAATTCCAGATTTAGAGCTACTGAGGAGTCTCCCCTGACATTATATATTAAGGACTTTGATAATAACGGCACTTTAGATCCTATTTTCGCCCATGAGCTGGATGGCAAGGAATATCCTACTGCTTTAAGGCACGACTTATTAAACCAAATGCCGCACTTAAAAAGACAATTTGTTCGGTATGCAGATTATGCAGGAAAAACCGTTGAAGATATCTTCGGCAAGGAAAATCTTGAGAAGGCCATTAAGCATACTGCCTACCAATTAGCTTCCTGCCAGATCATTAATAATGGAGATGGTTCATACACGATGCAGTCATTGCCTGCAAAAGCGCAACTATCCCCTATTTTAAGTATTTATGTTTCGCAGGATAGTATTGATGAACCCACAGGAAAGCCAATAATTATGGCTGGAAATTTCTCCGCCGTAAAACCTGAAGAGGGGCGCTACGATGCCAATCATGGCCTTGTCCTGCAGAGGAGGGCTGATGGCCACTTAAGTCCTGTTCGAAATACAGGGCTTCAATTACGGGGAGATGTTAAAAAAATAGGCAGCGCAAAATCAGTCGATGGCCGCTTATTGATTATCGCAAAAAATAACGATGAACTTGAAATTTATGCATATTAATTGCTTGAAGCAGTCACAACTGCTCACCTGCTTTGCCATCATTTTGCTGGCTGTGGCTTGCAATAGTAAAGAACCCGAAAAGTTCAAACGCATGGATGCTGCGGAAACTGGCGTCACCTTCAGCAATATGCTGACTGAGACGCCACAGATGAACATCTTTACGTACCTCTATTTTTACAACGGTGGCGGTGTCGCCACAGGCGATCTTAACGGAAATGGCTATGCTGATTTATATT
>JBGSXH010000103.1:0-2291 GCA_041751515.1 Cyclobacteriaceae bacterium
AAACGACATGCTAAAAAGAACCAGGAATATACCGATAACCCGATTGAATTGGTCAGAGAATTGTTTGTTGATCATAGGGAATTCGGTCTCCATAGTAGGCCCAAAACTCCGTGTGACCAAAAATAAAGGGACTTATCAAATCCGCATGATAGGTATACATATCTCCTTGCCTACTATCCGTAGCCATCAAGATGGCAAAAGCCATTTCTTGGTTTTCTGGTACGGTAACGGTTTTCTCAAAGTAATAATGGAAATCGGTTTCTGTAACCAAATCTTCCTTTGTCAATATCGTGGTATTCTGCGCAGTGACAGGTTCCTGAAAACTGCTGACAACCGCATAAGAAAATTGGTAGACTTCAAAATCAATGTCTTCTTCAATTTTTTCGATGGGCATCTTCAATAGAAAAGTTCGCTCACCTTCAGCTACAGGAATAATTTTGAGAGCAATACGGGAATACCGTGAGTATCGCAAAGCTTGATTCATAGTCTCCAGCGTTTCCTGAGCTAGCAAAGTAAACGACATGCTAAAAAGAACCAGGAATATACCGATAACCCGATTGAATTGGTCAGAGAATTGTTTGTTGATCATAGGGTTTGAAAAATTAACCTTAATTTTGCACAAATTAATGAAATTTTAAATGGCTACCTATACAACGGAAATTGCTTCAGATAAGTTGGTCAGTGACAATCCCATTCACCAACGTCTTTTAAAAGCGTATATCGCTGCCAAACCCATGGTGAAGGGCGATTTGCTGGAAGTCGGCTGTGGTGAAGGACGTGGCGTTGAAACCCTCTTGGGACAGTTGGATAGTTTTTTAGGCATTGACAAAATTCAGGAAGTCATTGATGCTTTGCGGCTAAAATATCCTCAAGGGCAATTCAGTCAGGCCAATATCCCGCCCTTCAATGACCTGAATGCTAACACCTTTGATACTGTGGTCAGTTTTCAAGTCATAGAGCATATTGAGGATGATGAGTTATTTCTGAAAGAAATCTATCGGGTATTGAAGCCAGGTGGGAAAGCTATAATTTCAACGCCAAATATCCGCCACACACTGTCGAGAAATCCATGGCATGTCCGTGAGTATACCGGACAGCAATTAATTTCCCTTTGTGAGAAAATCTTTGATAAAGTCGAGGCAAAAGGAATAGGTGGCAATGAAAAGGTATGGTCCTATCACGAGGCGAACCGAAAAGCTGTCCACAAAATCATGCGGTTTGATGTGCTCAATTTGCAACATCGTCTTCCTGCTTTTGTGCTTCGGGTGCCCTATGAAATTCTTAACCGTAGAAATAGGAATAAACTGCACAAGCAACAGGGGCAACAGGTTTCTGATATCACACATGAGGACTATCTTGTGGTAGACCATCCTGACAAAGGACTGGATTTGTTTTATGTTTTGTATAAGAAGAGTGAGGAGACTGAGGGAAATAAGTAATCTCTGAATTTATTTTCCGAATATACACTAGTATGCCAGTTGACGAATTGTTATAAGGTAAATGTTGGATGACCGATGTATCCCGAATTTAAGCATTTTGACCTTACATTAACTGAATAAGAGGTTTACTGGTAAGGAGGGTATATCCAAATTTATTTTATAGCTATTTTTAGAAAAAAGCTGCTATTTGAAAGTTTGGGCGGGGTTAAGAGATTTAATTCCTATTTACTAAAATTACATTTCAACCAAAATATAATTGTTGGGTTTCTTTTTAGTTCATCTCTTTTGTAAACGGGAAATCCGATATATTGAATTAAAAATTCAATGGATAGGAAAGCTTAAATGAAAACCATGACTAGGAATTCGATAATTCTAAATCCAGATTGGGAAAAGGCTTAAAGAGTTAAACTTTAAATTTCTTTGGATCATTTCGGTTGGGCCTAAAGCTCACAACCTCAATATGGTCTGATTTAATTCGGTAATAAATACTAGTCTGCTTACTGAATACACATTTTCTTAAACCATTCCTTCTTTTGGATTCACGGTACATCTCTGGCTCTTCCGAAATTATATCCAGTGTTTTTTCGATACTGACATAGATTTCCTTTGCCTTTTTCTGCCCAAATTTTTGGACAACATATTCCAACAATTCTATTTCCTCATGCCTAGCACGAAGAGAATAGCGGACCGCCAATGCCACTTAAAAGTTGAACCGATTTTTGATTTCTTCACGAACAGATTCACGGGACACATACTGGCCTTTATCCAACTGCTCCATCCCCTCATCAAGGGCAGCACGGTCTTCAGTACTTAATCCTTCCCAAAAATCTACTTCATCCTCAATGTTCAATA
>JBGSXH010000104.1:0-2569 GCA_041751515.1 Cyclobacteriaceae bacterium
TTTGGAAATGCAATAACTCCCTCCATTGGTATAGGCTGTGATGCTGGCAGTAGAACACATATTAAAAACATGGCCGCCTTTCCTCGCTTTCATCGCCGGCACGATCGCCCTGCTCAAGTGATAGGCGGAATATAAATTGGTATTAATCATCTGTTCGAGCGCACCATCCGCTTCTTCGTGGACCTGTCCCGGAATAAACAGCCCCGCATTATTTACCAGAATTTCCACATTTTGATTCAAGGAAGCCACAAATGCTCCAAAAGCCAATACTTCTGCTTTTACAGACATGTCGGTGGGTTTATAGTGCAGTTTTACAGCAGGGTATTGCTGCTCGATTTCAGATTTTAGCATTTTCAGGTCATCGGCATTGCGTGCACAAGTGGCAATGTCAAAACCTTTGGCGGCAAAATTTTCGATGATGGCCCTGCCAATGCCTTTGGTACCACCGGTAATCACTAATAATTGCTTCATATCGCTATTCTCAATATTTAAATGAACATCCATTTATTGTATATCCCATTCATGGAGAAAATTAAGGGATGTTTCACTGAAATGGGTAATAATTGGGTATTTATTTATAAATTTCCGAAATATATCGGTTACAGGCTAAAAGCCGCTAACGATAAGATTGTTATTATGAAAATAACAGCAAACTAAAGTCATTGCATGCGGAGTTTAGGTAAATACATTATTTTTTTAAAAAGCTTATTTGTCAATCGGGAGCCCTTCAGTGCCTACGTGCGGTTGACCATCGATGAATCTATCCTAATTGGTGTAAAGTCGATATTTATCGTCACGATTGTCTCTACTTTTATCGGTGCGGTAACTGCGGTACAAACAGCCTTTAACCTCGTAAGTCCACTTATCAGCAATTATATCATCGGACTTATTGTTCGTGATATGACCATTCTGGAGCTAGCACCCACCATTATTGCCATTGTGTTTGCCGGAAAAGTAGGCTCCAATATTGCCGGTGGGCTAGGCACCATGCGCATCACCGAACAAATTGATGCACTGGAAGTGATGGGCGTTAATGCGTCTTCCTATCTTGTGCTGCCAAAAATTGTGGCTGCTATGCTGATGTTTCCCTTATTGGTTATTCTGGCAGCTTTTTTATCCATTTATGGTGGCTATCTGGCCGGAACTTTAACCAATGTCGTCACTCCTCAGGAGTATATATATGGTATTCGCTCAGATTTTAACGAGTTTACCGTAAGCTTTATGATGATAAAATCGGTAGTATTTGCCTTTTTAGTATCTTCCATCTCTGCTTACAAAGGATTCTTTACCAATGGTGGCGCTTTGGAAGTAGGTATTTCAAGTACGGAAGCCGTTACCAGCAGCTGTATTGCCATTTTACTGGCCGATTATTTACTGGCCCAATTGATTTTATAATTTTATGATTGAGATCAGAAATATTACCAAATCTTTTGCGGGCACTGTGATACTTGACGACATTAGTGCAACATTTGAACCTGGCAAAACTAACCTAATCATTGGTCCCAGTGGAACGGGGAAAAGTGTTTTGCTAAAGTGTATCGTAGGACTGGTAAAGCCGGATAGCGGCCAGATATTGTTTGACGGCCGTGATTTTGTGACTGCCGACCGTGACATGAAAACTGAAATTCGCCGCGAAATTGGCATGTTGTTTCAGGGCAGTGCTTTGTTTGACTCCAAAACTGTAGCACAAAATGTACGCTTTCCGCTTGATGTGCTTACGAAAATGCATAAATCTGAGAAAGAAGACCGCGTGAACGTCTGCCTCAAAAGAGTTGGACTTGAGAAAGCTGCAGACAAAATGCCATCGGAAATAAGTGGTGGCATGAAAAAACGTGTCGGCATTGCCAGGGCCATTGTTAATAACTCTAAATATCTGTTCTGCGATGAACCCAACTCCGGACTCGATCCGCAAACCTCTATCATTATCGATAATCTGATCAAGGAAATCACCCAGGAATTTAACCTTACCACAGTAGTCGTTACCCACGACATGAACTCAGTAATGGAAATCGGAGATTATATTATCTTCCTCCACTCCTCCAAAAAAGTATGGGAGGGCAATGATGAGAATATCATCTACGCCACAGAAAAATCTTTGCAGGACTTTGTATTTGCCAATAAATTCATGCGCAAGTTGAGGGAGAAGCAGTAGGCTATTGTTGAGCAATCCAATATAGAGAACTACTAATTTCACTACCTCAATAAATAATGCACAACGAAGCACCTCCTAAGTATTGAATTCAGAACATTCTTGTTTTCTTCTTCATTGCTGTTTTTCGATAAAATGAAACATTGAACACCTGAGTCAATATCCATATAAATATTGGTATCAAAATAAGACATATTGTTACTTTCAATTAAACTATTAGGGTTACTTATTTAGATATCAAGTAGTTGATTATGAGGCTATTAAGCGTTATATTGTAGCAAATTACAATTGCATGAAATTACTAAAACTTGATAGAAAAGCCTTTAATGAGCGTTTCGGTGATAAAAAGAAATGTTACAAGTATTTAGCTGAAAAGAAATGGTTAGAGGGCTATTCCTGCAAGCAATGTGGTACAGAACG
>JBGSXH010000105.1:0-2349 GCA_041751515.1 Cyclobacteriaceae bacterium
AAAAAGGCAGCAGTATTGGCAAAGACCACAAGGGTGTGGAAAGCCTGGCAGCATGGTCGTATATCTCCGGTGTCAACTGGGGACTCATTGCACAGATTGACGCTGAAGAAATATATGCCGAAGCCTATGACCTGCTACATAAGTTTCTATTAGCAGGGGCGGTAATCCTGGCATTGGCATTAATCGTTTCTATTATCTTTTCAAGATTTTTAATCGCGCCCATGACCTCCCTCTCCTATGCGATTCAGGATCTTGGCAGTGGTATTTTACCAGATAAAATCGAAGCAAAGTCAAGTGATGAGATAGGGCATATGGCCAAGGTACTTGATAACATGGTTCAAGGCCTGAAGAGAACAGCTACATTTGCACACAAAATCGGTGAAGGAGATTTTCAAGCCAACTTTAAGCCGATGAGTGATCAGGATACGCTGGGCACTGCACTGCTTAACATGCGCGACAGTATCAAAGATGCAGAGTTAAAAGACACCGAACGCAACTGGATCGTCACTGGTGTGGCTGAAATAGGTGAAATTCTCCGTTCTCATAACGATCTGGAACAATTGGGAGATGCCGTTACTGCTTATGTAACGCAGAAGATTGATGCCGTACAGGGTGCATTTTATGTCGTTAATGACGATGATGAAGATGATGTCTTTATCGAAATGAAAGCCAGTTTCGCTTATCAGAAGAAAAAATACCTTAAAGCTAAATTTAAGTTTGCAGAAGGACTAGTCGGGCAGGCGGCTATTGAGCAAGATACATTGCTCCGTACCGAAATCCCACGGGATTATGTTTCTATCACTTCCGGTTTATTGGGCGATCAGCGACCGAGCTGTTTGCTGGTAGTGCCGCTAATTACTAATGAGAAAGTATTTGGTGTAGTAGAGTTTGCCAGTTTTGAGAAATTCAACCCATCACAAATTAAGTTTGTCCAGGAAATAAGTCTCATTATCGCGCGTACCATTTTTAACATAAAAGTGAACGAGCGCACCAGAAAATTACTGGAAGAATCTCAGACCATGAGTAATGAGCTTCAGGAAAAGCAGGAGGTTTTGCGACAGAACGCTGAAGAAATGGAGGCTACTCAGGAAGAACTCAAAAGAACCAACCAGCGACTGGAAGATCAGATTGAAGAGGTAAACCGTACCCAAACCAGAATGCAGTTGCTTTTAGAGAATGCTTCTGAGGTAATCACCATATATGAGGAAGATGGCAGAGTACGCTACATCTCCCCTTCTGTTGAAAACATTCTAGGATATGCGCAAAATGATCTTATTGGCTTTAAAGACATCGAACATGTCCATAAAGACAATGTGGAAGAGTTCGAAAGCTTATTTGAGCAACTAAAAGCTAATCCATCTGAATCTGTAACGGTACAGGTAGTCTATGAGAAAAAAGATGGTGAAAGCATCTGGCTGGAAGCGACTGGTGTCAACCGACTGAATGATCAGGCAATACAAGGTTTCATTGTAAACTCACGTGACATTACTGAGCGCAGAAGAGCAGAGCAGGAAGAACGCATGCGATCGCAGATGCAGGCACTTTCAGAGAATTCACCGGATTTGATTACCAGGTTCAACAATGAAGGCACTGTATTTTATATTAACCCTGTTATTGAAAGTTATACCGGACAGTTACCGGAGCACTTCCTACGAAAGAACATTGCTGAAGCAGAAATAGAACCAGCAATAGCCCAGGCATGGACTAAGATTCTCGCAGACGTAGCAGCTTCCAATGCAAAACTAAATACCGAAATTGAATTCCCATCACTGCTAGGTGACAGGGTGATGCAGGTCAACGCTATCCCCGAATACAACAGTGATGATGCCATAGAATCTGTACTGGTTGTATCGCATGACATTACCGATCGCAAGCTGATCGAGATGGAAGTGCAGACTAAGAATAAAAAGATTACAGAAAGTATTAACTATGCCAAGAGAATTCAGGGAGCCATTTTACCGAACAACACGGTAATTCGTCAGGAACTTCCGGATTCATTCATCCTTTACAAAGCAAAAGATGTAGTTAGTGGTGACTTCCCATGGTTCATGCAGGTAGGCGATGATATTTACATTGCTGCTGTAGACTGTACCGGTCATGGCGTCCCAGGTGCCCTGATATCGCTGATTGGTTACTTCCTGCTCAACGATATTGTACGAAGCCGTAAAATATCTGATCCGGGAGTGATTCTTGACCAACTGGACGAAGGTGTAACGCAAACGCTCCGACAAGACCAGGATGATAGCCAGACGAAAGACGGTATGGACATCGGTCTTTGCAAAATCAACGTCAAAAAAGGCGAGGTAGAATATGCCGGCGTCGGGCTGGAGCTTCGGCAGGCGCTCGAAC
>JBGSXH010000106.1:0-11924 GCA_041751515.1 Cyclobacteriaceae bacterium
GATGTTTTCAGCGAATTTTCCTTAAGCTATGGCTACAGTCTGGAGCTGGGGAAAAATCACCTGCACATGGGTTTTACAGCAAAGAAGCTAAACGGTATTTATAGCGCAAATGCATTCAATAAAGACATGCAATATACCATTGGCAGCGAGGGCACAGCAGGTTTTATGGATATTGAAAACCTGGATATGGCTTTTGGTTATTCTCATGGCTCATTAAATAATGTGCTGGAGCAAACAGGGTTATACGACATTGTTTTTGGCAATGAAATGATGGGTTCCGGATATGGTGTCGACCTTGGGGTTTTATATGATAAATACTTGCCCAATGGCGAAAGGCTTTTTAGTCTTGGTGCTGCTGTACTGGATGTAGGAAGTATCCGATACGATGGTGGTAAGCAATATGCTGTTTCCAAGAATGATTTACGGCTTGATGAAAATGACCTCGATGCACTAGCAGCAAATGGACCGGAGGCGCTGGTGGAAATGCTGTCAATTACTTCAGCTGAGAAAGCTGCGGTATACCAGTCAACATTGCCATCATTCATTCATATAAATGGCGATTTTAGACTGAGTAAAGTAATTTACTTCCAGGCAAATCTTATTCAAAGTGTACGTGCTTTTGGTATAACACCAGGTTATAGAACATTTTCGCAGTTTACCCTAAGTCCCAGAGTTACTACCAAGTGGTTTGAATTTGGCGTTCCGGTTTCTGTAATTAATGATTATGAAACGACGGCTGTTGGTTTCTTTATGCGGATGGGTACTTTAATGATAGGTTCTGATAATTTGGCGTTTGGAAAGGCAAATGGGGCTAACATTTATGCTGGATTACACGTACCTATATTTAAGGATTAATAATGGTTAATACAGTTTTATTATTATGGTTACTTAGAGTAGCTGGCACCTTGCCAGCTACTTTTTTGTTTACCAAATAGTTGAGATAAATTGCACAAAAGTCTTCCCAGTCTTACCTTTGGTGTGATTTAGTAAAAACTGCATTTTAGCCAATTTAATTATTCGTCAATATAAAAATATGAGTAAAGCAAAAACAGGACGTACCGGTGTGCTACTGGTGAACCTAGGTACCCCCAACAGTCCGGAAACCAACGACGTGCGCATTTATCTGCGCGAGTTTTTAATGGATAAACGGGTGATCGACATCCCCTATATCTATCGTTGGTTGTTGATTAATTTAATTATTGCTCCCTTCAGAGCACCAAAATCGGCCAAAGTTTATAAGGAAGTATGGGAAGAGCGCGGTTCTCCCCTAAAATTTTATAGTGAGGATGTCCGCGATATGCTCCAGGAATCTTTAGGTAAGGAATACGTGGTAAGCCTGGCGATGCGCTATCAAAACCCAAGCATACCGGCCGCTTTAGAAGCTTTGCAGAAAGCCGCAGTAAAAGAGTTAATTGTTATTCCATTGTTCCCCCAATATGCTTCTGCTTCAACAGGATCCGTCATTGATAAAGTGATGGAAATCGTACAGACTTGGCAGATTATTCCATCAATTCGTTTCATCAGTCAGTTTGTGGAAGAACAGGGTTTTATTGAAGGGTTTGCCAGGAAAGCAAGAAAATACATGGCTGAGACCGACTTCGATCACGTCATCTTCAGTTACCACGGTTTGCCAGAGCGGCAGATCAAGAAAGGCTCTTGTGGTAATTATTGCCAGTTGAGCGATAAATGCTGTAGCGTATACCACGATAAAAATCGTTATTGCTATCGTGCGCAATGCTTCTTAACTAGTCGGTTATTAGCGAAGGCCTTGAATATTCCCGAAGACAAATATACTGTATCTTTTCAGTCTCGTTTAGGGACAGATCCATGGATTAAACCCTATACCGATATTGAGATACCTAAGTTGGTTAAACAGGGTAATAAAAAGATACTGGCATTTTCACCTTCTTTTGTATCGGACTGTCTTGAAACAACGGTAGAAGTTGGAGACGAATTTAAGGAGATATTTGAAAAGGCCGGCGGAAAGCACTGGCAACTGGTGGAAAGCTTAAACAACGATCCGGAATGGGTTGCCACGCTTCAAAAAATGGTACTGGAGCAACAAGGATAAAGCTACATACGATAATATCATATGCAAAGGGAGCTGACAAACGTCTGCTCCCTTTTTCATGGATTTGATGATGATTCTAATTTAATGAGGTACAGCATAGATGTTTGCCAGTTTTTCAACGACATAATCAACTTCATCAGCTGTATTGTACTTGCTGAATGAAAACCGGACAGCCCCTCGTTCAGGTGCTATTTTTAAAGCGGTAAGTACATGCGAACCGATATTGCTTCCCGAAGAACAGGCACTTCCACCACTTGCAGAGATCTTGTGGATATCCAGATTAAACAACAACATGTCATTGTCTTCTGACGGTGGCAAGCAGACATTGAGCACAGTATATAAGCTTTTGTCGGCATTGGTGCCGTCGCCATTAAAAGCAATGCCGGGAATGTTGTCAACCAGGCCTTGCATCATCCTATCCTTTAGTGATTGTATATGCTTGTGGTGCGCTTCCATATCCGCATAGGCAATTTCAAGGGCTTTCGCCAGCCCGACGATACCATATACATTTTCGGTGCCTCCACGCATGTTACGTTCCTGTGCGCCCCCGTAAATAAACGGACTGATTTTATGATCGGCATTGACATACAGAAAGCCTATGCCTTTTGGCCCATGAAACTTATGGGCCGAACCTACCATACACTGTAGCGCGAGCTTATCCAGGTCATGCCGATAGTGCCCTACTGTCTGCACAGTATCAGAATGCAGTATTGCCCCAGCCTCTTTACAAAGGGTACTGATGTGTTCCAGGTCATTGATATTGCCAATTTCATTATTGGCATGCATGATAGAAACCAATGACCGCGGAAATTGCTCCAGCAATTGAAAAAGATGGTCTAGTTGAAGATGCCCTTTCTCATCGAGCTGCACATAATGCAACTGTATTGTGCCTTGCTTTTCCAGCGCCTGCAGGGTATGCAAAACCGCGTGATGCTCAATGGCGCTCGTGATGACGTGCTTAATTTTGCAGGCGTCTATACTACAACGGATGGCAGTGTTGTCAGCCTCTGTTCCTCCAGAAGTAAAGAAAATCTCCGATGGGGAAGTATTCAATAGGTCAGCTACCTTTTTTCGGGATTTTTCAATGGCCGAACGCACTTCTCTTCCATGAGAATGAATGGATGATGGATTGCCATAGGCCTCTAGCATATAGGGTTTCATCGCTTCAAACACATCCGGATCTAAAGGTGTAGTTGCTGCATTATCTAAATAAACACGCATGGGCAAAATTTAATGATGATTATCTGATATTATTTCCTTGATGTCGGAAATAATCTTATTGGCAAGATGCTCCGCAGTTGCCTCTGAATCAGACTCAGAATAAATACGGATAATGGGTTCAGTATTTGATTTCCTTAAATGCACCCATTCTCGGTTAAATTCAATTTTAACACCATCAATGGTATTGATAGGTTGGTTTTTATATTTTATCTGGATGTTTTTTAAAATCTTATCAACATCAATGCCTGCTGTCAGCTCTATTTTATTTTTGGAGATATGATAATTGGGGTATTTCATCCTCAACATTCTGGCAGATTTACCAAACTTTGCCAGATGAGTCAGGAATAGTGCAACGCCAACAAGGGCATCGCGACCATAATGTAGCTCAGGATAAATAATACCGCCATTACCTTCGCCACCAATAATAGCATTGGTAGCTTTCATTTTTTCGACCACATTCACTTCACCTACTGCTGCTGCTTCATAATTGCCGCCATGCTTTTCTGTGACATCCTGTAGCGCCCTGGTACTGCTCAGGTTAGAAACGGTATTTCCACCCGGGCTTTGTGATAAAATATAATCTGCCACAGCTACTAAAGTGTATTCTTCACCAAATGGTGTTCCATCTTCTGAAATCAGTGCGAGTCTGTCCACATCAGGGTCTACTACAATTCCTAGGTCAAACTGTCCATGCTCTATTTCTTTGCATATTTGGGTGATATTTTCGGGTAGCGGTTCAGGGTTATGTGCGAAAAAGCCATGTGGTTCGCAGTTGATCTCTTCAATGACTTCTACACCTAAGGCTCTCAAAAGCATCGGGATAACGATTCCTCCTGTGGAATTAACGGCATCTACCGCTATTCGGAAATTTCTCTCGCGAATTGCATTGACGTCTACAAGAGGAAGGTTCAGTACTTTATCAATGTGTTTTTGGAAATAGTCTTCTACGACATCATATCTACCGAGCTTTTTGACTTCAGCAAAAGTAAAGTCCTCTGCTTCGGCCATCGCCAGCACCTCTTCGCCATCTTTTCCGGAAATAAACTCTCCACGATCGTTGAGTAACTTAAGCGCATTCCACTGCACCGGATTATGACTAGCCGTGAGAATAATACCACCGCCGGCTTTAAAATCAGTAACGGCTACCTCCACAGTAGGCGTTGTGCTCAGGCCTAAATCAATAATATTGATGCCCATGCCCTGCAATGTGCCTACTACAATGTTGTTGACCATTTCTCCGGAAGGTCTGGCATCCCGGCCAATGACCATAGTATCTTTGCCGGTTTTATTAATGATCCATGCGCCAAAAGCAGCTGTGAATTTTACGATGTCGATGGGGGTTAGCGCTTCTCCGCTTTTGCCACCGATTGTTCCTCTGATTCCTGATATTGATTTTATTAAAGACACGTAAGTAAGGCTTTTATGAATGCCAGCAAAGGTAAAAAAATATATTAAAAATTATATTGATAAGTTGGCTATGCAGTTAGCTGAACTTGGCTAATACTTTATTGACTTCAGAGTCGGGGTTGCCACAGCTTGCACCGGATTCTACATCCTTGCCACAATAGCCGCATTTTGCGCCATCTTTATTCAAAAATGGACTTTGAGAAGCACAAGTGCCTTTAAACTCACCTTTCTTTAAAAATATAAGTCGCACACACATTAATGTAAAAAATGCGGCGATAAAACCGATTGCTAATAATAGGGTTGCCATAAACTTATTTTAAATTTGAGTAAATTTAATGATTTACTTTTTCATAACGCAGGCAAACCTATCAAAGTTTCTTGCCTGATATCCCGCTTCCTATGAACAAAATTAGCAAAGCTGCATCAAGAAAACAATCCTTAGAAGCATTTGACAGGCTCCTGACAATGATGGACGAACTTCGGGAGCTATGCCCCTGGGACAGAAAGCAAACATTGGAGAGTTTGCGACACCTGACCATTGAAGAAACCTTTGAGCTTTCGGATGCTATTATTGATGGTGATCTACAGGAAATAAAAAAGGAATTGGGGGATATGATGTTGCATTTGGTCTTTTATGCCAAAATTGGTGAAGAAAAGGAAGCTTTTGATATAGCGGCAGTCATCAATAGTTTATGTGAAAAACTTATTCACAGACACCCCCATATTTATGGTGATGAAAAAGCAGAAACCGAAGAAGTAGTTTTGCAGAACTGGGAAAAATTGAAGTTGAAGGAAAAAGGGAATAAATCTGTACTCGGAGGCGTTCCCCGCTCGTTGCCTGCCTTAATAAAAGCCATGCGCATACAGGAGAAAGCCCGCGGTGCAGGTTTTGATTGGGATGAGCCTGAGCAGGTTTGGGAAAAGGTTGAGGAAGAAATGCAGGAGTTTAAACATGAAGTAGCTTCCCTGGAGTCCGGGAATGCTTCTCAGCAGGCCATCGCAAGTGAATTCGGAGATTTGATGTTTTCTCTGATAAACTATGCCAGGTTCATTAATGTAAACCCTGAGGAAGCGCTGGAGCGTACGAACAAGAAATTTATCCAGCGATTCCAGTATATGGAAACAGCATCTGCTACAGATGGCAAAGCGCTGGATAGTATGACCCTACAGGAAATGGAGCAGTATTGGACTGCAGCGAAAAAACAGAAACATTAATCTGTAAAATGCAGGTATTTTTCCCATTTCTCCAAAACTTGGAGAAAATCTTCCGGTAGTTCAGTATCAAATTGCATGAATTCTTTGCTAACCGGATGTTCAAAGCCCAAGGATTTAGCATGCAGTGCTTGTCTGGGTATGATCTTAAAGCAATTATCTACAAAAGTCTTATACTTTGAAAAGGGTGTTCCTTTCAGAATTTTATCGCCACCGTAAGTAGCGTCATTGAACAATGGATGGCCCAAATATTTCATATGCGCACGAATCTGGTGGGTTCTGCCTGTTTCAAGATTGCACTGTAGGAGGCTTACATAGCGCAGGTTTTGTAGCACCTTATAATGTGTGATGGCATGCTTTCCGAAATCGCCTTCCGGGAAAGGAGCAGTGATCCGACGGTCTTTCAGGCTTCTACCCAAATGTACATTTACTGTGCCTGCCATTTCCTTAGGTTCGCCCCAAACTAATGCATAATAAGTGCGTTCAATGGAATGGTCAATGAACTGCTTGGCCAGGCTATTCATGGCAATGTCTGTTTTGGCAATTACCAACAAGCCGGAGGTGTCTTTATCAATACGGTGAACCAGTCCGGGCCTACCTTCATTGCCTTCCATTTCCGGCAATTGTTTGAAATGAAAGCTCAAGGCATTCACTAAAGTGCCTGTCCAATTTTGGTAGGCCGGGTGTACGACCATGCCAGCAGGTTTGTTCACCACCAATACGTGTTCGTCTTCAAAGACAATGTTGATTGGAATATCTTCAGGGACAACATCAGTATCTCGGGGTGGTTCCGGCAATGCGATAACAACATTGTCTCCTGGGCGCACTTTATAATTAGGTTTTATAGGAGCATCATTGACCTTTACGAAAGCATTGCGAATAGCATCCTGAATTTTATTTCTGGTAACATTGGGCAGCCTGTCCATCAAAAATTTATCGATGCGCAGCAATGATTGCTTGCCGTCTACCTTGATCTGATGGTGTTCAAATAAGTCGCTGTCTTCCGCTTCGTTGTATGCTGATTCTTCTTTCATGCCTTAAATTTGTGTAAAGATAGTAAAAACAACGCTCTCTCAATTGATATTATTAATTTAGCAGCATTTCCCAACAAGCTATAGATTACTATTTTCGTGTATGAATATCGTCCTTCATCAAATACCGCTACAGGCAATTCAGGATCCGAAAGTTTTGGCTGCGGGCATTAGGCTGTCAGTTTTGCGGGAGGACCTTATTCACCCTGAGATATCCGGGAATAAGTGGAGGAAATTGTTACTAAATATAAAAGCTGCCAAACTCGCCCGGCAAACTACGCTGCTTACCTACGGCGGGGCATTTAGTAATCACATTGCTGCCACAGCAGCTGCAGGCAGTGCTTTTGGCTTTCGTACTATCGGTATCATCCGGGGAGAAGCGACATTGCCATTGAATTCCACCCTAAGTAATGCTCAAAGTAAAGGCATGCTTCTGAAATATGTAAGCAGAAACGCATATCGAGAAAAAGAAAGTGATGCATTTACCCAAAGCCTTCACGAAGAATATGGTGATTTTTACCAAATTCCTGAAGGAGGAGCTAACTTGATGGGTATTGAAGGTTGCCAGCAAATAGCTGAGAATATACCCACTACTACTACCCATGTTGCAGTTCCGATGGGAACAGCAACTACAGCAGCGGGGATTATCACTGCACCTGAAAAAAAATATGTAACCCTGGGCTTCTCTTCGCTTAAAGGAGATTTCATGGGAAATCAGCTCCAGATGCACCTACAGTGTTTATCAAGTGCGGCGAATACAGGTGCTTATGAATTGTTTGGGCAATACCATTTTGGGGGCTATGCAAGGTATCAGCCTGCGCTCCTCAATTTCATCAACAATTTCAAACAGCAGCACAACATCCAGCTGGATCCTGTTTATACAGGGAAAATGATGTACGGCTTATTTGATTTGATTCATTCGGGTTATTTCCCGCGGGGGGCTTCTATTGTCGCCGTGCACACCGGCGGCTTACAGGGAATTGCCGGCTTCAATGAGCGGTTTGGTAATCTTATCGAAATATAAAAGCCATAACCATTTTACTGGCTATGGCTTTTGAAAGCGTCATTTAGCTACCTGTTCTATTAAAGCTCATCTACTGCAACTTTATAGGTAGGGTCTTCAGTATAGTTTACTTCTACAATATCTCCGGCGTCTTGCATTAGTTGATAACAATCCTGGCTCAAATGCCTCAGGTGAATTTTTTTGCCAGCTCTATGGTACCTTTCCGTAATTTTATGCAGCGCCTCAATGGCAGAATGGTCGGCGATCCGGCTTTCTTTAAAGTCGATCACCACCTCGTCAGGGTCATTCAAAGGATCAAACTTATCATTAAAAGCTGTGATGGAGCCAAAGAAAAGCGGTCCGTAAATTTCATAGTATTTCACACCATTTTCATCTACATGTTTTCTGGCGCGGATGCGTTTGGCGTTCTCCCAGGCAAATACGAGGGCAGAGATTGTTACTCCAATCAGTACAGCCAGCGCCAGATTATGCAAAAAGATGGTAACTGCCATCACTACGAGCATCACGATAATATCAGACTTGGGAATTTTCCCAAAAACTCTTAATGATGCCCACTCAAATGTGCCAATAGAAACCATAATCATAAGCCCCACCAATGCAGCCATAGGCACCATTTCTATATAATTAGCGAAGAAAAGCACAATTAGTAGCAAACCTATGGCAGCTACTGAACTTGAAATTTTACTTCTGCCTCCTGCATTTACATTAATTAAGCTCTGCCCTATCATCGCACAACCGCCCATGCCTCCAAAAAATCCAGTAACAAGATTGGCTGCTCCTTGCGCGACGCATTCCTGGTTGCCACTACCGCGGGTCTCTGTGATTTCATCAATTAATGTTAAGGTTAATAAGCTTTCAATGAGGCCTACCCCCGCCATAATCAGTGCGTACGGGAAAATGATTTGAAGTGTTTCCAGGTTTAAGGCCACGAGGGGTATATGAAACTCCGGCAGGCCACCGGCTACTGAGGCAATGTCGCCTACAGTTCGGGTCTGGATCCCGCCGAAAATAACGATTAAAGAAACGACAATGATTGCTGCCAAAGAGGCGGGTACTGCTGTTGTCAGCTTCGGTAAAAGCTTTATGATAGCAATGGTTAAAATAACAAGTCCCAGCATATAATAAAGCTGTGATCCCTGCATCCAGACCAGACCAGCCTCGGTGCTTACCTTAAACTGGTCTAATTGAGACATGAATATGATAATGGCAAGGCCATTGACGAAGCCAAACATCACCGGGTGGGGCACTAGTCGTATTAACTTTCCCAGCTTCAGAAAGCCTACCGCCATTTGTATTAAGCCCATGAGCACCACAGCTGCAAATAAGTATTCCACTCCATGCTCCAGCACCAGGGCGACAGCCACTACTGCGATAGCGCCGGTAGCACCAGAAACCATCCCAGGCCTACCGCCGAGAATGGAGGTGATCAAACCAATAATAAATGCTGTATAAAGCCCTACCAAAGGGCTTAAGCCTGCGATTAGTGAAAAAGCCACAGCTTCAGGTACTAGTGCAAGCGCCACGGTCATACCGGAAAGGACTTCATCTTTATAGTTGATTTGTTGGGTTGGCTTGAACAGCCGGTAGAAAATCTGTGTCATCCTGTTTTTCTGAAAGTGAAAGTGTGCGTAAGCTTATGGAAATCCGGGTATGGACGTCATAAGCGAAATGATTACTAGGCAATAGTATAAAGCTTTGAAAGCAGTTACGCTACTCAGGGTGGGGTGAGCTTGGGATGGAGAAATGTAATTGGCTTCATATAAATCGAAGCTGCAAAGGTAAGCGTATCTGAAACAATTATGTAAGTATATGATCAAATTTTTATTAAGTCTACGGTTTTTCTCACCTCTATTACATCTTTAAGCGCTTAAATTTGTATTTGCGTATATATTGTGGTTTGTTTGCATACTGTATTTATATTAGTAAATAGACGCAATATGAGTTTACAGTAATTAACTGTGAGCTAAATTTCCAAAGTCAATCCGAAATGGGACCGTTTTCGCTGAACTGAACTTGCGATTGGAAGTTTATTTAGCTAAAAGCCAAATAGGTTCTATCCAAAAAGTTTTGAAGATGAATGACTGTCCCTTGTGTGGCACATCGGCTTCCGGGGCAATGGAAAATCTGGTTAGCAATAAAGCTTACCGGCATTGTACAACTTGTCATCTCATCTTTGCATTAGGAAAAGATTTTCCAGCTTTAGCGGATGAAAAGGAGCGTTATTTATTGCATGAAAATGATATAAATAACGAAGGTTATGTAAGTTTTCTTAGTCAGATTATTGACCTTGCGCTACCTTATATATTCACAAACGCTAAAGGGTTGGACTTTGGATGTGGATATAATCCTGTGCTTGCACAGATTTTGGAAAATAAAGGGTATGCATGCGAAAAGTACGACCCCATATTTTTTCCGGAAATGCCTGCTGAACAATTCGACTATGCGTTTGCAGTAGAATGTTTTGAGCATTTTTTTCAACCCAGAACGACAATTGAGCTTTTGCTCGCAAAAATTAAGCCTGCTGGCTACTTATTTATTATGACATCCTTGTGGACGACTGAGGCGGCGTTTGCAAAGTGGTATTACACCAGAGACCCAACTCATGTGGCATTTTTTAATGTGAGAACATTTGAATGGATGGCCTCTGAATACAATTTGAGCATTAAAGCGATAGATAAAGGAAGAACGATAATTCTTCAAAAACAATAGTAATTAAATAACGCATATACTAACACTATGACTGATCTTTCAAATGAACCTTTAAAAGTTGTGCTTTTCTGTGATTCAGATGTTATTCCTGAAAACCTGCCTACAGAGAACGTAACCTATGAGCTCTTAACCCATACGATGGATGATGAAGGGAGCGCCATTTTTAATTTCAGCTCCATGAAACCTGCTTTGCAGCTGGCAGAAGAAAAAGACTATGACATTGTTTTAGGCATTTCAACGAAATTTAGCCGTATAGGCCTGGCAGGCAGAAAATCGGACGACAAAAAGCTGGAGCTTTATAATGTCCACCAACTTGCAGCCATTGTGCTGGAGCAATTAGTGAAAGAAAAAGATGCTTTTACCTGCTTTAAGAGCCCGGTTTTTTCTGATATTATAGATAAAATTGTCTTAAAGAACGGGCAAAAGATTAAAGACTATATTCCTGGGAAAGAAGCGGAGGCAGGTCTTGAAGAAGAAGACAATTATTTGATCATCGATGAATTCCATACTTTTAAGTACAGCGGAGATGCAGATGTGTTTTATCACGCCTCTCTACTGGTAGATATAGCCAGAGAACAACAAAAGGAAACATTAACGGTGGCAGACCATTTGGTTGAACTTTATCGTCAATACGGTTATTTCAGGGAAAAATCTTATAAAGTGAACCTGGATTTTAATAACCAGAAAACGTACTTCGATCGTATTTTTAAAGAATTACGAAAGAGTCCACCGGAAAAAATTGGCTTTGATACCATTGTAAATATCACAGATTACCATAAGCAAATCTCTACGAATCTTTTATCTGGAAAAAAGTATGCGATCAATACCGCTACTGCAAATATTCTGAAGCTGAAGCTTAGTGGAGGCACCACGGTTACCTTGCTGCAGAACAGTGAAGAAGTGCAGTATTATATCAGTGTTACCGGTAATTTGCTGGAGAAGACGCAGCTGGAAGAGATCAACAAACAGTCAGACGATCTTATCTTGAGAATTGTAGAAAGCTTAAATAAACTTTACTAAGAAGAACGCATACAACGAGTTTACCATAAAAAGCGCAATAACCATCAATTTGCTTGTTGTGCTTTTTTTATCTGCCTTTCAAATTGAAAAACCTGCTACTCGCAGAGCCACTACTGGCGAGAGTGTCGGGTAAATCGTCGTCGGATACACGCTTCACGCCTTCTACGGTATAAAAAGCATTTGGATTGCGCAATTTCACTTCGTTAATCAAATCGCTGAGCTGGTCTCT
>JBGSXH010000107.1:0-1755 GCA_041751515.1 Cyclobacteriaceae bacterium
TTCTCTTCATTTCTAACACCTAGGCGATAAAAACAGGCTGGCATTTCCTGAGAATAGTAGGAAAAATCTTCTGCGGCCAGCCAAATATCCAAGTCTACCACATTGTCTTTCCCTAGCAAGTCGATAGCGTTGATTTTTGCTCTTTCAGTAAGCATAGGTTCGTTTTTGAGAAAAGGATATCCCTTTCGTACTTCAAAGTCTACACTACCTCCCATGCCCTCTGCAATGGCTTCTGCCATCTTTACCATCTTTTTATGTGCCGAGGCTCTCCAGGTTTCATCCATCGTTCTAAATGTGCCTTCTATCTTGACATGATTTGGAATGACATTGGTGGCTCCGATGCCTTCAATATGACCAAATGATAGTACGCAAGGAATCCTTGGCGGGCAATTTCTGCTTACAATTTGCTGTAAAGCAATGATGATATGCGAAGCAATTAAAATGGGATCTACGTTATACTCCGGCATAGCGCCATGCCCGCCTTTTCCTTTGACGGTCAGGTACAGTTCATCTGCACTGGCCATATACATACCTGAACGAAAACCAACTTTACCGGCAGGAATCAGTGGCATTACATGCTGGCCGATAATATGGGAAGGGGCAGGATTTTTTAGAGCACCGGCTTTAATCATCAATGAAGCCCCACCTGGAATTTTTTCTTCTCCGGGCTGAAATAATATTTTGATAGTGCCTTCAAAATCATGCTCCAGCGTCTTAAGCATCTTGGCTGTAGTTAGCATTGAGCTTGTATGTACATCATGCCCGCATGCATGCATGACGCCCTCGTTTTTAGATTTATAGGCGACCTCATTCTGCTCTGTAATGGGCAGCGCGTCAATGTCGGCTCTGAGCGCCAGTACCTTCTTATCAGGATTTTTCCCTTTTATGAGTACTGTTACCCCTGTATCTGCCACTTTTGTTTGTGGTGTCAAACCAAAACTCTCCAATTTTTCAGCAATGAATGCCATGGTATTATATTCCTGGAATGATAATTCCGGGTTCGCATGCAGATGCTCTCTGTAGGCTATAGTTTCCGGAAGATAATCTTTGGCAAGCTGAAGTACTTTGGATTTCATTTGTACAGGGTTAAAGGCATCAATACAATTGCCTGAATGGAGATGAAATAGAATATGAAATTGTTCTAGTCCATCGTAATTTTTTCTGGAAGAATTAGCGCATTGGGCACTTCATCTTTCAGTTTTACGATCACTCGTTGGGCTTCAATACGATTGGCAAATTTACCGACCTTTACTTTATATGTGGGCTGCACATAGCGCAAATCGGGTCGGTAGTCTGGAAGCATCTGGTATACCGTATTTCGGATTTTATTGGCATCTTCTCTGGAAGAGCCAGAATAGACCTGTATTGTATAGCCATCTACCACACGAATATTACTGGCGCTCACTGCCAGGCTGTCCAGAAACGAATTCAAGGCAGTAGCAATGTTTTCACCAGTTGTGAGGTTATTATCTACATCTTCCGAGACTTCCAGCCGAGATTCTTCCGGTGCTGACGCCTTATCAATACTTTGTGGGTCGAAGGTTATTCTATGGGAAGAAAAATCTTCCTTAACAGCACCGCTTTTGGCACCTGGGGAGCCAGTGGCACATCCCAACATGCCCAAGGCTGCAATAACAAAAAAGAAATAGGTCAATTTAAACATTACTTTTATCTAATAATAAAGCGATTTGCAGCTTACTCCACAATAACGCACCTGTTTTGCTTCAAGTCTTCCTCTACGGTTTTAAATTTTAC
>JBGSXH010000108.1:0-1628 GCA_041751515.1 Cyclobacteriaceae bacterium
TTGAAGTAGCGCTCCATTTCTTCAAAGTGACCGATAGTGTTGAACGCCGTTAAGGTATAATAGGTATCTCGCATCCAGCAATAGCGATAGTCCCAATTTCTGCCACTGCCGGGAAATTCCGGCAAACTGGTAGTTGCAGAGGCGATAATAGCACCAGTATCCTCATACTGATGAATTTTCAGACATAAAGCTGAGCGAATCACCTGTTCCTGAAAGAAATCGCTGATACTGGTACTTTTTACCCATCGGACCCAATATTTTAATGTTTGCCTATAAAATTCCTCGCATGTTGCCTCTAAGGGTGCTTCCAAAGGAGCCCCGTAGGTAAGCACTAAGTATTTAACTTCATCCAGCACAAATTCGGTATTCTCCTCAATATAATTTATTGAGATATTCGTTGTTAGCCGAATGTCTTTATCCAAACCAGTGTATTGAATATGGTTGCTGCCTGTATAGCTGTCCGGCTTTATATTGCCATAATCTCCCATAGGCTCGCATTTTACTTTTATCCTTGGCCTCCCGGAAAGCGGCTCAACCTTTCTTATGAGCATTAAGGGTCTAAAGTAGCGGTCAAACTGAAAGAAACGTGGTGCAAAATCTGTTACTCTATATCGACCTTCGCTGCTGCTGATGTCTGTGCAAAGGATGTTCGTATTCTTTACATAGTATTGGGTGGATATAAATTTGCCGTCATGTGGTTGAATGGAGAACTCTCCACCCTTTTTATCATCCAAAATCTTTCCGAATATGAAGCTGCTGTCGAATTTCGGCCAGCACATCCATGAAACATTAGTTTTAGAGTCTATATGCGCTAAAAATGCACAGTTTCCTATCACTCCATAATCGTAAAAGTGTTTATTCATAAGAGGTTTTTTAAAAAGATTCAGATTTCGTTGAGATATAAATCTTCTTGTTGAGAAGAATTGTTGGTTCTAGGTAAATTAATAAGAGCCCTATTTTAAAGTTTTACGGGTTAGTATCCAACGACTGGAGGTCCTAAAATAAAAAAGACATAAAAAAAGGACATCGTTAGATGTCCTTACTTCGCTTTTTTCAAAATTATCTTTTCTTATAATATTTTTGCGCCTCGGGGATTTGTGCTTCCAAATCCCTTACTCTTCTCGCTGGTGCCGGGTGGGTAGATAAAAATTCGGGTTGACTAGCACCGCCACTTTGTGCAGCCATTCTCTCCCAAAATCGAGGGGCTTCTTTGACATCATATCCAGCCATGGCCATAAAAATTAAACCCATCTCGTCGGCTTCTGACTCATGTCTTCTGCTAAATGGTAGCGTGCCGAATACATTAGTACCAACACCAAATGCTGTCAAGGCTAATGCCTGCGTTGTTTGTGGTTGGTCACGCATAGCCACTGATAGGCCGACACCCCCAAGCTGTTGTACCAGACCCTGACTCATGCGCTCTCCGCCATGGTTAGCAATAGCGTGTGCCACTTCATGTCCCATGACTACGGCAACACCATCTTCATCCTGACAGATGGGCATGATACCGGTATAAAAGGCAACCTTTCCGCCGGGCATACAGAACGCATTGACGGTTTCATCTTCAATCAGGTTAAATTCCCATTCAAAGCCATCAATAACATCTTCCTGATTGTTGTCACGAAGGT
>JBGSXH010000109.1:0-8674 GCA_041751515.1 Cyclobacteriaceae bacterium
GGCAGTCGTGGAAGGCTGCCGCGAAAAGGGACATGAGGTCCAGATTGGAGGCGAATTATTTTCCGATGCGATGGGAGCAGCCGGAACTCCGGAGGGTAATTATGAAGGGATGGTACGCTATAATGTCACCACAATTGTTAGCGCTTTAAAATAAAAATATGATAAAGCAGGTTAAAGATCCCATATTAGAAATTCACGATCTGAGTGTTAGCTATCAGAAAAAACCTGTACTCTGGGCGATTGACCTTACCCTCCCGAAAGGCGTGGTGGTGGGCATCATCGGTCCCAATGGAGCGGGCAAGTCGACATTGATCAAAGCCATCATGGGCTTAATTCCGCCAGACAGTGGTTTTGTGAAAATTTTTGGTGAATCGCTGGAAGCAGTGCGTCATAAAATTAGTTACGTTCCCCAGCGGGAGTCTGTAGATTGGGACTTTCCTGCTTCTGTAGAAGAAGTAGTGATGATGGGCCGCTACAATAAAATCGGCCTGTTTAAAAAACCACGCAAAGCCGATCGCGAAGTTGTAGCCGACTGTCTTCTGAAAGTCAATCTGGAAGCATTTGCCAAAAGACAAATATCGCAACTTTCCGGCGGACAGCAGCAACGGGTGTTTATTGCCAGGGCTTTAGCGCAGGAAGCAGACCTCTATTTTATGGATGAACCTTTTGCTGGTGTGGATGCCGCCACCGAAAGGGCAATAGTAAACCTCCTCAAGGAAATGACAGCTAGCGGCAAAACAGTCGTAGTGGTGCATCACGACCTTAATTCTGCTGCGCATTATTTCGACTGGACCATTTTGCTGAACCTGAAACTCGTTGCCAGCGCTCCGGTAAAAGAAGCTTTTACCGCACAATTGCTGCAGGAAACCTATGGTGGGAAGCTTACTTTACTGACGGAATTGGGAGAAATACTTGCCAAGAATGAAATTCCTAATAGGGAAAAAAAGCGTTATTAAATGAATGATTTCGTCGATTTCTTCTCTCTGTCTGATCCCAATATCCGCTATGTGGTCTTAGGGACTGCTTTTATGGCAGCTGGCAGTGCGCTGGTAGGCTGTTTTACTTTTCTCAAGAAAAGAGCTTTGGTGGGAGATGCCGTGGCCCATGCAGTTTTACCGGGCATTTGCCTTTCATTTTTAGTTTCAGCTACAAAAAATCCACTATTGCTGGTGATCGGCGCCTTTATTACCGGCCTCATGGCCATCGGTGCCATGGATGCAATTGTCAAACATTCGAAGTTGAAAGAAGATACGGCGACCGGCATAGTGCTATCTGTTTTTTTTGGCATAGGCATCGTTTTATTGACCGTTATTCAGCAGTCAGGAAGTGCCTCTCAATCAGGACTTGATACTTTTCTATTTGGAAAGGCCGCCGCTATGAGCCTCACAGATGTATGGGTTTTTGGCTTAATAAGTCTACTGCTGGTCTGTACCATACTCCTTACTTATAAAGAGTTGATGTTAGTCGTGTTTGACAAGAATTTCGCCAATGCCATCGGCATAAAAACCAAAAGATTTGAAATGCTAATCAGCGTTATTACTGTATTGGCAGTTGTCGTAGGTATTCAGTCGGTTGGCGTCGTACTGATGGCAGCCATGTTAATTACCCCCGCAGCAGCAGCAAGGTTCTGGACCGACCGGCTGCCGGTCATGTTGTTAGTGGCATCAATTTTTGGGGCATTTGCAGCGGTCGGTGGCACTTATATTTCATACCTCGCTCCTGCTATGCCCACCGGCCCATGGATTGTCATGGTCATCAGCATCATGGCGATCAGCTCATTTTTTCTGGCACCAGGCAAAGGCATATTGCACAGGTCGCTGAAGATCAAGCGCTACCAACAAAAAGTATTGCACGAAAATGTGCTGAAGCTATTTTATAAAACCGGAGAAAAAGATGCTGACTTTTATCGATACTATTCGTTTGAGCAGCTCAACAAGCTGGAAGAGGCTGCTGCATTACAGTTGAAAAAAGCTTTGCCCAAGCTTACTGCACAGGGATTCCTGGAGAAAAAGAAAGCAGAATACAAGTTAACGCAGGCCGGAAAGAAAAAGGGACAACGCATCGTAAAGCTACATCGTTTATGGGAAATGTATTTGACAGAATACCTCAGACTCGCACCCGATCATGTGCATGAAGATGCCGAGGGCATAGAACATATTATTACGCCGGAAATAGAACGAAAGCTAGAGGAAAAGTTGAATTTTCCTACCGAAGACCCGCATCAATCAAATATTCCCTACGACCACAAAAACTAAAAATATCAGCATATAATGGATGCATTTTGGATAATTCTTACGGGTACATTAGTCGCCATTTGCTGTGGTTTGCTGGGCTGCTATCTTATTTTGAGACAGATGGCTATGGTGGGTGATGCCATTTCACATGCCGTATTGCCCGGAATTGTCATCGCCTTTATGATTAGCGGAAGCAGAGAATCGATTCCCATGCTCATTGGAGCCGGATTGCTGGGTATTGTGACAACATTATTAATAGAATATTTCCATCGCAAAGGTAAACTACAAACTGATGCCTCCATAGGTGTCACATTCACCTGGCTGTTTGCATTAGGCATTATCCTTATCACCGCATTTACTGGTCAGGTAGACCTGGACCAGGACTGCGTACTTTATGGCGAAATCGCCTATATCCCTATCGACATATGGCTCACCGAAGGTGGGCTTAACATGGGGCCCAGGGTTATATATATAATAGGTATCATGCTGATAAGCATTCTCGCTTTCATCTTTTTCGGCTATAAAGGGCTGTTTATTACCACCTTCGATCCTGCTTTTGCGGCGGTGGTAGGCATTAATACAGCAGTATGGCATTATGGACTAATGGCCATGGTTTCCCTGACCACCGTAGCGTCTTTCGAGTCGGTGGGGGCCATCCTCGTTGTGGCATTTTTAATTGCGCCGCCGGCTACCGCTTACCTCATCACGCACAATTTAAAGCACATGCTACTCATTACTGCCGGCCTGGCATTTTTTATTTCTGCAAGTGGCTATCTTGTCGCAGCCGCAATCAACGCTTCCATTGCCGGCGCTATGGCTATGATGGCTGGCGTATTTTTTACCATTGCATTTCTGTATCAAAAGTTTTCATCAGCTTCCATTCAAAAATAATAAGTGTAAGGTTTAGACAGGATTTGTATGATATTTGTGGTAAATGTATGGTTATATTTATATGATTTCCTGTCTGTTAGCGTTCATTATAAGATTGAACACATCAATTGCTTAGGATATCGCCCTCCAGTCACAAAATTATAATTGCTTATGAAAACCAAAGGACTCTTATACTTGCTCACCGCATTTTTGCTTTTACTCATCGTATTTCAGCAGGCTTTTGCCAATAATGACAAACCCGTAAAAGAGGCAGCAAAAGCTGAAATTAATTGGCTGACTATTGAAGAAGCTGAAAAGAAAATGGCAGAATCGCCTCGCAAAGTGTTCATCGATGTTTATACCGACTGGTGTGGCTGGTGTAAGAAGATGGATAAAAACACCTTCGCAGATAATGATGTTGCTGCTTATGTGAATGAACATTACTATGCCGTAAAGCTCAATGCCGAAGCGAAAGAGACCATTAACGTCAAAGGAACGCAGTACTCTCCTGCTCAGCTTGCGCAGAGTTTCAGGGTAAACAGTTACCCAACCGTTGTCTTCATTGACGAGACTTTCTCCTATGTGACTCCTGTTCCCGGCTACCAGGACGCCAAGAATTTCAAAAAGATTTTACAAAAATTTAATGAAGCTCCTGCCCAATAATTTTGCAAGAGCCCTGCAGGCTTAAGATAAACTGCATAAAAACACGCTCTTTATTGCCAGAACATTGTGGAATGATTAATTTTGAAAAAAACCAATCATTTGCGCAGCTCCATTCAAGATACTATTGTGGCCCTTGCTACTCCTCCAGGCGTAGGTGCCATAGCCATTATCCGGCTATCTGGCCCGGATGCCATCCATATCGCCAATAAAGTTTTTAGAGGCAAAAACCTCAGCCAGCAGGCCAGTCATACGGTGCACTTCGGCACCATCCGCGAAGAGGAAACCATTATCGATGAAGTACTTGCTACTGTCTTTATTGCCCCCAAATCATTTACTAAGGAAAATTCGGTAGAGATCTCCTGTCATGGATCCAATTTCATCGTTAGGGAGATCATCCGAGTGCTCATTCAGGCCGGGGCCCGATTAGCAGAGGCCGGAGAATATACCAAACGTGCTTTTCTAAACGGAAAGTTTGATTTGGCACAGGCTGAGGCCGTAGCCGACCTTATCCATTCCGATTCGCATGCTGCCCACCAGGCGGCACTCAACCAGATGCGGGGAGGATTTTCACTGAAAATCAGTGAACTACGGGAGCAGCTGATTCACTTCGCTTCTATGATTGAGCTGGAGCTGGACTTTGGAGAAGAGGATGTAGAGTTTGCCAGCAGAGACGCCCTGGAAAAGCTGGTGAATGACCTGTTATCCGTCATCAATCCATTAATCGATAGCTTTCAGGCTGGTAATGTCATCAAAAATGGTGTTCCTACGGTCATTGCCGGAAAACCTAATGCCGGCAAGTCTACCTTGCTGAATGCCCTGCTTAATGAAGAAAAAGCCATTGTCTCAGAAATTGCCGGCACCACCCGTGATTTTATTGAAGATGAGATGAATATTGGGGGTATTGTCTTCAGGTTTACTGATACCGCCGGACTGCGGGAAACACAGGATAAGATCGAAGCCATGGGCGTGGCCCGCACCAAAGAAAAAATGCGCAAAGCTTCGCTGATCATCTACATGTTTGACCTCAGCAATGAAAGCATTACCCAGGTGCACCAGGACATTAACCAGCTGGAAAACATGGGCATACCATTTTTAATTGTCGGCAACAAACTGGATGCCGCCCAGCCTGATTTACTTGCCAGCGTCAAAGACATTAAAGACATTGTTTTGATTTCCGCTGAGAATAAAAGCAATATTGAAGACCTGAAAAAGCAAATACTGTCCATGGTACAGATGGATAATTTTGCCTCCGGCAATACTGTGGTAACCAATATCCGGCATTACGATAGTCTGCTGCAAACGCGGCAGGCGCTGCACGATGTGCTGACCGGCCTGGCCAACATTATCAGCAACGATTTCCTCGCGATGGACATCCGCCAGGCACTGCATCATCTCGGCACAATCACTGGACAGATTACCACCGATGACCTATTGGCGAATATTTTCAGTAAGTTCTGCATTGGAAAGTAATTGCAATTGCTTTGATACACTAAAATCTTCTTTTACTCCTGCAAACAAAACTTGTTCTACTAAAGCACTAAACTGCCCTTCAACAGCTATTACCACTTTTTGGCTGAAAGCATTGATCATCGCTGTGGCAATATTGCCGTTCACATCGCTTTCTTCACGGTTTTGCTGAACGTACCTGGCATAAACTTCTAAACTTACTTCATTCCCAGGAAAAACTCTGAGCGTACTGGCTAAGCCAATAATCTGATTGGCAGCACCGCTAAGTCGTAGCGACTTACTACCAGCTGCTGTATGATTGTGTGTTTCTGCATTAGTGATAAAACCACTGTTAAAGTTGAACATGACTTCTTCCTCTTCCCTGCTAACTTCTTTAAGTACAGCAGTAGTCATTTCTAGAGTACATCACTTTGCTACTTACAAGAGTGAGCTCTGCTGATTTTTCCGTATTACCTATCCTGCTTTCAATCTATTATTACAAGTCTCCCGAAATAGAACACTTGTAATAACTGGGGAGACTTGTGAACTGGTTCAGTCATTTTCCATCATCACTACAGCCGCTAATCCAATGATGAAGAAAATTCACAATATGAAAAAGCGCATGCCCTTTATCCTTGACTCCGCCACGTATTTGAACTGACTAATGCCGGAACTCAACAAGTCCGACAAAGCAGAAATGATACAGTCATTTGATGAGGAGCGCATGCAGGCTCATACTATCAGCAAGCTTATCACCTCAAGAAAGGAATCCAGTGATGTTCCTGAAGTTCAGGAAAAGTATGATTATCCAGAATTGGCTTTGTTTGCCTAGGGTCATGTGCAATGCTCACTACTAATCTATATTTTCACATCTTAAATTAGATGCAATCTTGGCTTCTAATGGTCTGATGCAATATCGAGAGATAGTGCCCTTAACAAAAAGGAACCACATTGTTTTGCTTTTTTCATTCTGCTTCAAAAATCAAGTAGGCAATCTTTGGATTGGATGGATTATACTTTACTAGGTAACTATTACCACCATTAACCTTCTGACCATTCTTATATTTTTGGTAGCGATCATAAGTCTTTCCATCAACTATATATAAAAATTGAAAGCGACCATTATTTATCCAAAGCTCTTTTACCTTTATTGAATGTGTCTCATTAAAATGAATTGAATCTGGTAAAATGGGAGATTCATAAAGAATCACTACTCTTTCTTTTTCATCTGGGAAATATGCAATCTCGTATACTTCGCCATCTTGTAAGCCACTAAAAGGTTGAGATTTCTTGTATTCATAATCCGCTCCATCAATTGTATATCGGCATATGATATTAGACCCAACAGATTCAATAACACCAATCGTTCTTGAACCACGATCCTTTACCTGTTTCATATAGCTAGTTTGGATAAAATACAATAAACCTATAGCCCCAAATATGGCAACCAGACCAATCAATGACAGTATATTCTTAGTTTTCATCTTTTATTACTTCCTTTACTGCTTCTCCTGGTATTTGTGTCATCGATTCTAATCCAGCTTCAAAAGATTTAGCGACAGTCTTTTGGGCAGTACCAACAGCATCTTTGGTTATAGAACCACCAATTGGGGTCGATATAACACCAGTAGCCAAATCCACACCAGCTTCACGCAGGTCTTTGCCTGCACCTACTGTTGTAAACCCTTCACCTGCCTTTAAGTCTACAGCTGCCTTTGTAGTTTCAACTACTGCTGCCTTCACTGCTCCTGCTTTATAAAATGCTTTTTCACTAGCTACAACAGCTTTTGCAACTCTAGCTCCAGCAGATCCCAATTTAGCTATTGATCCTACTCCAGCTGTTAAAGCTCCAACTCCTGCAGCTACTCCCACATCTGCAAAATCAATATCCGTCAAATCTTTTCCAGTTGCCGCATTTACAGCAACTTGAGTTCCTATTTCCAAAGCAGCTTGGACAATCTCCATAAGGGTCATTGTATCTTATGGGATTGTTATCCATTCCATTATATGGCGAAAGGGATTCTAAATTATCAGCCAGTGGATCAACCTGCCACCATCTGCCAAGCGCATAATCGTAAATTCTGTACTTAGTCATATCCACTTGTAGTTCAGTCTGACGCTCTGTCTTAAACTCTTTGCCTTCCAATCCTTGGAAGGTAGTCTTACTTCCTTGATTGAATTTATAGTTGTTTTCAGTTCCGCTTGCATAAGAATTAAACGTCCACCCGAAAGGATAATAATCATCTGCCTGTATCACAGGGCTAAGCTGGTGTTCTATTGTCAGATCATCAAAGAAAACGTCAACCAAAGTCTGGCTTTCATTGGAAACATAAATGTACATGTACCCGTCAATGGGCACTTCGATTTCACGAATTGTAAGCTTTTCGTGACCTCCTATACTGCCATCAGATTTGGCCGCAGCAGTGATTGCCTGGAAACCATAATCGACGAAGTACATGTTCTTATTGAAAAGAATGTAATTCAAATAAGCATTAGGAATCCCCTCCTCTTGGTCGGCTACTATAAGCGGCCCTCCGGCAAATAAGGCCTGCTCGATTAGTGCACTGAACTGTCCCTCTAGGCCAACTGCCACCTTTTGGCTAAATGCATTAATCATTGCTCCTGCAATATTGCCGTTCACATCACTTTCTTCGCGGTTTTGCTGAACGTAAGTAGCATACGCTTCTAAACTTACTTCATCACCCGGAAAAACTCTGAGCGTACTGGCTAAGCCAATGATTTCATTGGCAGCACCACTTAGTCGTAAAGATTTACTTCCACCAGGTGTGTGATTGTGTGTTTCTGCATTAGTGATAAATCCACTGCTGAGGTTGAACATGCCTTCTTCCTCTTCTCTGCTCACTTCTTTAAGAGTAGCCGTAAAGCTCTCCGTTTTCGGCACAGTAGTAAAGCTAGTTCTTACATTGCCTAAATGGTCTTTTAAATGATACTGGTATTCGAAGTCACCATCAGTACCCTGGGGAATAATTCTTCCTTCATGGTGATGAATTAACTGCAAGGTGTCGTTTTCGAAGACCATCCCACCAATATAATGGGTTTGTTTTATAAGTGTATTGTCTAAGTTACTATCCAACACATACTTCGTTCTGCAAATGCAATAATATTGCATTTGTTATTTCATCAAAAGAAAATAATTATAAAATATAGCGTTTGTTCTTTATTCTTATTGCTAATATTTGCTTTATTTGCTACCGTTGTTGGTAAATTGTTGCTACGCATAGCAGTATGAAAATCATATTCAGACCCATGATTTTTGCCGACTGGGAACAAGTCGCGAAGATATACCAAGAGGGAATTGAAACGGGTGACGCCACATTTGAGCAGCAAGTTCCGACATGGGAAACATGGAACACCAATCACTTAAAAAGCTGCAGAGTTGTTGCCCTGGCTGATAAACAAATTGCAGGCTGGGTGGCTTTAACAGCGGTATCTGGACGTTG
>JBGSXH010000110.1:0-5070 GCA_041751515.1 Cyclobacteriaceae bacterium
AAGCAATGGCACCAAATGCTCCATGGGTAGATGTATGGCTATCGCCACAGACGATGGTCATGCCGGGTTGGGTAATACCTAATTCCGGACCGATGACATGCACAATGCCATGATGCGCGCTTCCCAGGTCATGCAATTCTATGTTATGTTTCTTGCAGTTTTCTCTGAGCTTTTCTACCTGAATTCGGGAAAGTTTGTCTTTAATACTTTTCTCCTGCGCCATGGTCGGCACATTGTGGTCCGGCGTGGCAATCGTTCTCTCCGGAAAAAGCACAGTGGCGCCTCTTTGCTCCAGGTTCAGAAACGCCACCGGGCTGGTCACTTCATGGATAAAATGTTTATCGATGAACAGCACATCGGGACCTTCCGGCACCGTCCTGACAACATGGGCATCCCAAATTTTATCGAATAGTGTTTTAGCTTGCATGGTTGTGGGATAATTTTTGACTGATTGGTATTTTATTTAAGGCATCGATATATGCATGTACAGAAGCTACCACAATATCGCTATGGGCACCGTAGCCATGAAAAGACTTCTCATCTTCCATCAATCGCATATGTACTTTGCAGAAATCATCACTGCCTTTGGCCATCGCTTTGATCAGGAATTCATCCAGCACTAAATCTTTATCTACAATTTGCTGAATCGCCCTAATGGCCGCATCTACCGGACCATTGCCGGTAGCTTTTTTCATGGTAGAGGTTTTTCCGATTTTCAGATGCACTTCTGCGGTAGGACTCATCTTGTCTCCGGAAGAAAATTGCATGCTTTCCAGTTCAATATAGTCATGTTCATGGTTTTCTTCGCCGATCAGGAAGAGCAACTCTGCCTCACCGATTTCGCGCTTGATGTCTGCCAGCTTCAGGAACTGCTCGTAAATATCGTCCAGCCGCTCACCAACGTATTCATAGCCCAATAAGTCCAGATGATGTTTCAGTGCTGCCCTGCCGCTTCTGGCGGTAAGTACAATACTTGAATCGTTGGCCCCAACCTCTTTGGGGTCGATGATTTCGTAGTTTTCCCTGTTTTTCAGCACACCATCCTGGTGAATGCCTGAGGAATGCGCAAAAGCATTTTTTCCAACTATTGCTTTATTAGGCTGTACAGGCATGTTCATAAGGTTAGCAACCAGCCTGCTGGTTTCGCAAATCGCCCGGGAATGAATACCCGTCTGCAGCGGAATATCCTTATGACAGCGGATGGCCATCACAATTTCTTCCAGGGAAGTGTTCCCGGCTCTCTCTCCAATACCATTGATGGTGACCTCACATTGCCGGGCACCATTTAAAATTCCTGACAGGGTATTGGCCGTGGCCATCCCTAAATCGTTATGGCAATGCGTGGAGATGATCGCCTTATGAATATTGCTGACATTCTCCATCAAGTACCGGATTTTTTCTCCGTATTGATGCGGGAGGCAATAGCCGGTAGTATCTGGAATATTCACTACAGTGGCTCCGGCTTTGATGGCCGCCTCCACTACGCTGGCCAGATAGGCATTGTCGGCACGACCTGCATCTTCAGCATAAAACTCTACATCCTCCACATACCTTTTGGCATATTTGACGGCCTTTACAGCACGTTCCAGAATAGCTTCCGGAGTAGATCTCAGTTTATGCTGGATATGGTAAGAAGAAACCCCTATCCCGGTATGAATTCGGCCCAGTTTTGCATATTGCAATGACTCAGCAGCGACATCGATATCCTTTTCTACCGCCCTGGTGAGTGCACAAATAATGGGCATGCTCACTGCCTTAGAAATTGCCACGACAGATTTAAAATCGCCCGGACTGGAAATAGGGAAGCCTGCTTCAATGACATCTACCCCTAAGGCTTCCAGTGCTTTGGCCACCTCAATTTTTTCTACTGTATTGAGCTGACATCCCGGCACCTGCTCGCCGTCCCGTAGGGTGGTATCAAATATCCAAAGTTTTTCCATAGTCTTATTTAGTGTTATGATTTCACAAATGGCTTTTGATGCCCTTGTAGGTGTCATTATGGTCAGGCATCATCCTAAACAAACCCATTATTTAGGTTGATTTTCCGGTCTTAACTGCCTGACCGTAGCACCAGCTTTCCACATTTCCGAATTTTTCAATGCATCAAGTTCTACTTCCAGCTTTTCTCTGTAGTCAGCTTTACTGTTAGATTCGATAGATTTGGCAGCTTCTCTACCGGTCTTCACACTTTCATACAATTCCTCAAAAACAGGCTTGGTAGCATCCCTGAATGGTTTCCACCAATCCAGTGCCCCACGTTGTGCTGTCGTTGAGCAGTTGGCGTACATCCAGTCCATGCCATTTTCAGCCACCAGTGGCATTAAGCTTTGGGTCAATTCCTCCACGGTTTCATTGAATGCTTCAGAAGGCGAATGGCCGTTGGCTCTTAAAACCTCATATTGTGCAGCAAATAATCCTTGGATTGCGCCCATCAATGAGCCTCTTTCACCGGTAAGGTCTGAAGTAACTTCTTTATAAAAATCTGTTTCGAAGAGATAGCCTGAACCCACCCCAATACCGAGGGCAACTACTCTGTCCTTGGCTTTGCCAGTGGCATCCTGAAAAATAGCGTAGCTTGAGTTTAGCCCTCTGCCCTCCAGGAACAATCTGCGCAAGGACGTGCCGGAACCTTTGGGTGCAACGAGTATGACATCCACATCTTTTGGAGGCACAATGCCGGTTTGTTCCTTATAAGTAACCCCAAAACCATGTGAGAAATACAGTGCTTTCCCAGCAGTCAAATAGGGCTTTATTTTAGGCCAAAGGGCGATCTGTCCTGCGTCAGAAAGCAAAAACTGGATAATTGTCCCTTTTTCGGCCGCTTCTTCAATTTCGAATAGCGTCTTGCCCGGCTCCCAGCCGTCTGCTACTGCCTTGTCCCAGGTTTTAGAATTTTTTCGTTGCCCAACAATGACATTAAAGCCATTGTCTTTGAGGTTTAATGCTTGCCCGGGCCCCTGAACACCATAGCCCAGCACCGCAATTACTTCATCTTTTAAAACGTCCTGCGCTTTAGATAAGGGAAACTCCTCCCTGGTGACAACATTTTCTTCGACAGTTCCGAAAGTCAATTTCATGATAATAAGATTTGATTAATGTAAATATTTAGTAATAGTTTCCATGGGTTTAGCCACTGCCACCCTACCCGATCGGGCAAATTCCAGAATTTCAAAGTTTTTGAATACCTCCAATAATTCCTGGGTTTCTTCTTTGTGTCCGGTCTTTTCTACGACGACAAAATCAGGTTCTACTGAAATGATTCTTGCATGATATTGGCGTATTACTTTTTCCAGCTCGGAATCTAGCGATTTGGTAGGCAGCTTGTACAGGGCAATTTCCTGATACACCACTTCTTCATCGAGATAATAAAAGGCCTTGACCACATAAATAATTTTTTCCAGCAAATTGACCAGCCTTTGTGCCTGTGCTTCAGTGGTTTGAATTTCTATGGTGAAACGGAAGATATTGTCTTCACGACTTTCTGAAACCGTCAGGCCATCGATATTGATATTTCGGCGAGTAAATATGATGGTGATCTGGTTGAGTAGTCCCACATAATTTTCTGCGAAAACGGAAATGGTGTATCGGTTCATTGATTTATCTTTTCAATAGTACTATTGAATAATTTTTTGTGCTGCATTATGACAGGCGCACTTCCTCTACAGAGCACCCGGTGGCAATCATTGGAAATACATTGTCTTCTTTTTCCACCACTACTTCCAGAAAATACGGGCCATCATGTAAAAACATTGCGCCTACCGCTCTTTCAAGTCCGTCCCGTTCCTCTAGTTTGGCGGCTTTTATACCATAGGCTTGCGCAAGCATGATAAAATCCGGATTATCCAGTTCGGTAAATGAGTAGCGTTTGTCAAAAAACATCTGTTGCCACTGGCGCACCATACCCAGGAAATTATTGTTGAGCAATACTATTTTTACCGGCGCCCGGGTTTGCATGATCGTACCCAGTTCCTGAATTGTCATTTGAATGCCTCCATCTCCCACCACGCAGATTACCTGCTTACTGAGATCGCTCAGCTGCGCCCCCAATGCTGCCGGCAACGCAAAGCCCATGGTCCCCAGCCCGCCGGAGGTGACCTGTGTACGGGTTTTCATATAGTTAAAATACCGCCAGGCTATCATTTGGTGCTGTCCCACATCGGTCACCAGTACAGCATCATCTTCCTTGAATTGATTGATATAGTTGATCACTTCACCCATGGAAAGGCCTGGTTTTACAGGGTTCAAGTCTTTTAAAATGACTTCTGAGCTTTCTTCCTTTGCCAGTGTTGTAAATTCCTGCAGCCAATCAGGATAAGCTCCGGGCTTAATCAGCTCAGTAATTCTTTCCAGGCTTTCGCGGCAATCTCCGAGAATGGGCACGGTACATTTTACATTTTTATTAATTTCTGCAGGATCGAGCTCCAAGTGGATGACCTTGGCTTGTTTAGCATAGCGTTTCAGATCTCCGGTAACACGATCATCGAAGCGCATACCTATGGCAATAAGTACATCGCAATGGTTGGTGAGGATATTGGGACCATAATTGCCATGCATGCCTAATTTGCCTACATTTTGGGGATGGTCTGAAGAGATCGCTCCTGCACCCAGCATGGTACTGGCTGCGGGAATTCCGGATTTTTCCAGAAACTTCATTAGCTGGGCTTCTGCATTCCCAAGAATTACCCCCTGTCCTATTAAAGCATAGGGTTTTTGAGCAGCATCAATTAAGGCGGCGGCAGCAACAATTTTGGACTGTTCTATTTCAGGGTAGGGCCTAAAGCTTCTGATGCCCAGGCAGGGTATGTAGGCAAAATCAGTCAATTCCTGTTGCGCATCTTTGGTGATGTCAATAAGCACCGGGCCCGGCCTTCCTGAACGAGCAATGTGAAATGCCTTGGCGATTGCAGGAGCAATGTCTTCTGCCTTCCGTACCTGACAGTTCCATTTTGTACCGGCCATGGACATGCCCACAATATCCGTTTCCTGAAAAGCATCGGTGCCCAATAACGGAGAGGCTACCTGACCGGTGATACAAACTAATGGCGTACTGTCGATCAGCGCATCGGCCAG
>JBGSXH010000111.1:0-1931 GCA_041751515.1 Cyclobacteriaceae bacterium
TCGCTGAGTTAGAAGCGAAAAAAGACAAAGATGATGGCCTGACAGGTATTCCAAGTGGTTTTACTGCGTTGGACAGGGTCACCTCCGGCTGGCAGAAATCGGACCTGGTCATCATAGCAGCTCGGCCGGGTATGGGAAAGACGGCCTTTGTGGTCTCTGCTATGCGTAATGCAGCCGTTGACTTTAACCATGCCGTTGCTATTTTCTCACTCGAGATGTCAAGCGTTCAGTTGGTGAACAGGCTTATCTCTGCCGAAGCGGAACTGGAATCTGAAAAGATCAAGAAAGGTAATTTAGCAGATTATGAATGGGAGCAGTTAGTGCATAAAACTGCTAAACTTACCAATGCACCCATATTTATCGATGATACCCCAGCCTTGTCTATTCTGGAACTACGGGCAAAATGCAGAAGGCTCAAAGCCCAGCACGACATTCAGCTCATCATCATTGACTATCTTCAATTGATGTCCGGAGACACTTCTAAAAGTGGGGGAGGTGGTGGCAATCGGGAGCAGGAAATTGCCTCTATTTCCCGCTCTTTGAAAAACATAGCCAAAGAACTTAGTGTGCCGGTCATTGCACTTTCCCAGCTGAGTCGTGCAGTGGAGACTCGTGGTGGAGATAAAAAACCGCAGTTATCAGATTTAAGGGAATCCGGCTCTATCGAGCAGGATGCCGATATGGTGATGTTCCTTTATCGTCCTGAATATTATGGAATCACGGAAGATGAAAACGGCCAATCGACGCAAAGCGTCGGGGAAGTAATTATTGCCAAGCACAGAAACGGATCACTGGATACAGTGCCGCTTAAATTCGTGGGTAAATTTACAAAATTCAGTGATCTTGATGGCATTGGTGGTTTTGGTGGCTACTCCGGTAGTTTCCCTGGTAGTGGAATGCCCTCAGAGTTTGATAACAATGCTGGCACCATCACCATGGGTAGCAGACTCAACAAGAAAGAAGAAGCCAAAAAGGATAAGCCTCAGGGGTTTGGCGATGAACCTGCACCTTTTTAGCAGCATCATAATCATTAGCTTCCATCACTATTTTCTACCGACAAAACAGATTGACAGCATTTATGAAAGCTTTAGTTTTAGTTAATGAAACACCAGAAAAAATAAAAATAAAAGAACTGGAGAAACCTAGGCCGGGAAAAAATCAGGTGCTTGTAAAAATCGCTGCTGCATCATTAAATAGGAGGGATCAATGGTGCAGGCTGGGCAAATATCCGAACATTCAGTATAATGTTACTTTGGGTTCTGACGGTGCTGGAATAGTAGAACAAGTGGGAGACAATGTTGATCAAATCTGGCTCAATAAAGCAGTAGTCATCAATCCGAATATCAATTGGGGCGACAATCCGACGGTGCAGTCCGCAGACTATACGATTCTCGGCATGCCAGAAAACGGAACGCTGGCAGAATATGTTTGCGTGGGTGCAGATCGTATCCATGAAAAACCAGATGCGCTCAGTTTTGAAGCGGCTGCTGCTATTCCGCTTGCAGGACTTACTGCCTACAGGGCATTATTTACACATGGAAAAGCTGATATCAATTCCAGTGTCCTCATCTCGGGTGCAGGAGGTGGTGTTGCGCAATTCGCCATGCAATTTGCGCAGGCAGCAGGTGCTAAAGTAGCTATAAGCACCGGAAATACAGATAAAGTTGATTTTTTTCAAAAGTTCGGCCTTAGCGGTATTTTTAATTACAAGTCAGCAGATTGGCTTCAAAAGGCTAAAAAATCCACTGGTGGTTTTAATGTTATTATTGACAGCGCCGGAGGAGATCAGGCGGGAGAACTTGTTAAACTACTCAGGCCTGGAGGAAGATACGTGTTTTATGGCGCCACCAACGGCTTGCCAGGGAAAATAAACTTTTATAGAATGTTTTGGAATCAAACCACGATTCAGGGCAGTACCATGGGCAATGATG
>JBGSXH010000112.1:0-3614 GCA_041751515.1 Cyclobacteriaceae bacterium
TTATTTAAAACAAAATTATTCATTAAAAATAACTTAAAAATCAATAGATTATGTGTGCCTACAGTTGTCTTAACCAATTAAAATTCTTTTCGCATCGAGGTGGTTTCTTAGAAAAATGTAAATCATATAACCATCGTTATACTTCGAAATAAATTTTATTTGCGCAAACGATTACGCAATTGCACATGTACCGTTACAGCGTCACTATTAAAATTTAGAAAATTCCTAATAGATTGGTTATTACCAGATTACGTATAGTTGATTATAATTCACTTAAATATCTGACTTTCATTTGAATAGCGGTAAATCGGAATTCTTGGGATAATTATCGCTGAAAGATCTCACGCAATCGTAAGGCACTTAAAGTGAATAGACAGGTTTTTCCAGGAGGTAAGCCATAAGTATTGTTGGCAGAATAAAAAAATGAACTATAAAACTCTTTTGTGACTTTAGCGGTGTGACTAATTCATAAAAGAAGTGGAGTTGCATCTCAAAGCATCAAAACCACTCACTGCGTTATTCGAGAGATGCAAGTCAATAGGTAGAGCCAATCAATTTTTCGAGGGAAATGAATGAGTTAAAGATAATATTTTTTTTGGTCGAATGTAGACTTATTCTGCAAGACTGTTTAAATACACTTCAAGGTTTGTATAGCGACCCTCCTTAGATAATTTGGAAGCATCTTTGGCATCATTTGGGTTTAAGCCGTGTTTGTTTTCCCATTCATCTGGCATACCATCCCTGTCTGCATCCGGTAAAGCGATTCCAGGCTTGAGAGCAGGCCAACCACCCACATCAGATTGTGAATCAATTAACCCTTGCTGCCTTTTACCGAAAGTTGCTGTTCCATTTTTAGTTTCTTCAATAATACGTTGGTCCACTTCATCGCGTATTTTACTGGCTCCTGCCCCAAGCAGCACATCTTCATAGGCCTGCTTTGCCGACTTTTCAGGAATGCCTACCACCTCAACGGGAGCATCCAGAAAAATAGCATCTGGATATTCACCCTCTACACCCTTCCTATTGTCAGCAGTGACGGCCTGGTCTCCTTCCATAATATTATCTTCGATATAAAACCGGCCAAAGGGTTCCCAAGGCTCCAGTAGCCTTCCTTTCTTTGATGCCTCTGTTGCCGGACCTGGCTTATAGTAATTGGCTACCATATTATGGTTACCTTCTTCTCCCGCATATGCGCTATTAGTTCCCCAGTTATAAATTACATTATTCCGGTAATCAACAATTTCTTCCTCTGGTGCTTTATGATAACGCGCTCCACAAAATCTTGGTAAGCGGCTTTTATGATGGGCTAATAAATTGTGATGAAAACTTGCTCCCTTGCCTCCCCAAATACCACCATAGCCATGTTCACCTTTTTCATGAACAGACTTGTTGAGACTCTCAGAAATAATACACCATTGCAGGGTAAAATGCTCATTATCATAAAATGACCCAGTTTCATCTGTACCCCAACTCAAGGAACAATGGTCGATGATGATGTCTTTTTGTCGCAATATACTCATGGCATCTGCTTCCACTCCGGCAGTATCACCAAGTCTCATCCGTAGATAGCGTATAATGATATTATCAGCATTAATTATGATGGGTTGATTTCGAATAGTTATTCCTTCCCCTGGCGCTGATTGACCAGCTATGGTAAGGTCACCATGCGTTACTTCCAACCTTGATTCCAGGGCTATGGTACCTGCAACTTCAAAAACCACAGTCCTTGCACCTTCTGCTTCGATGGCGGCTCTCAGACTACCTTCTCCACTATCATTTAGATTATCAACAATTAAAACCTTTCCTCCCCGTCCTCCGGTAGTATATTTTCCAAAACCTTCTGCACCAGGAAATGCAAGTGCTTTTTCTTCAGCAACAGGTGGTACTGGCTCTTTTTTAAACGTAAAAAGCAGCAAAAAACTTAGCAGTAAAACTATTGGAAAAGGCATAAAAATACGTTTGTGGCTACAGAAAAAGCCTGTAAAAAAAATGGCAGAGGGCGCAATACCCTCTACCATTGATCAGCAATTAATCATTTACATATTTAATATTAAAAGTCATTTGAGCCTGCTTGTTCAGGGCGCCATCGGAACCTACGAAGAATATGAGACCACGATTGCCTTGAGCCGTTTCAAAGAGTACAGTTTTGCTAGCTGTATCCTGGATGGCGCGAGCGCGACCAGTGGTACTTCCAAGTGGTAAGGCATTGATATCCGCTGACGTTGCTGTGGCAAAATCCAGCTCTCCTTCGTCCAGGATGCGTAGTAAAGTCGTATTGCGTTGAGGCCATGCCACTGCCTGGTAATAGTTATTATCTAACCAGCTTTCGTGTGGTGAGAAAATATCAAAGCTGGCGATATCATTACTGGGCTGGCCGGCAATAAAATGGATGGATGCTGCTATATCAGCATCTGTGGCAGGCTCCTGGTCGAAAACATAGGTAGAGCCGTCAATAAAAGAAAAAGCAGTCGGCATATTACTGCGTTGACCCTGTGCAAAAATGGCAATGTTCGAGTAGGTCACCAGGAATGGATCTTCAGCCACCACGCTTACAGGCAATACTTCGGATACTGTTTGACCTGCCGCATCTTCTACAGTAACTTTTATGCCCGTCATGCCAAACTCGTATTCCGGCTGAAGGGTAAAGCTGTAAACTTCGGGATCATCGAACATAGTGACACTTTCTCCAATTTGTTGGTCCTGGCCACCAATAATGCGGTAAAAACTCACGGAATTGATGCCTTCTATGGAACTGGCTGTACCGCTTACTTCAGGTGTTACATTAGGCTCAGCTAGTAAATCGGCACTGACACTTTCCTGATCAAAAGTGACTTCAGGAGCTGGGGCCGCATCTATGACGATAGTAGGGATGATTCGCTCACTGGTATTACCGCGGCTATCCATGGCAGTGATCTTCAAGGCAGTCATACCTACTTCATAATCCGGCGTAAATGCTACATTGTATCGATTACTATTGTTGCCAAAATCTGTGATCACCTGCATTTCCTCTTCAGCTTCACCCATCATGCGTGTGTAGGTGACACTTTTTAGATCTAAATGCGTACGAATGGTACCTGAAACGTTGGGCCGAATGTTGACAGTTGGTCGCACATTGGCTTCGAGCGTCTCTGTAGTAAAACTTTCCATTATAGGTCCGGCAGTACCGCCACGGACTACGACGTCGTATGCTAACTCTTCAGACCTTCCCTGCCGATCTGTGACCACGACCCTGATCTGGGTATAATCTGAGGCATAGTCCGGATGAACACTATATTCATACCGGGTACCATTGAAATCAGGAAAAGACGTTTCATTAAAAATATCTTCCTGCTGATCGCCTCTTACCGCAATTATGCGCACCTGCTGCAATCCAGCATCCGCGATAGCCCATCCCCGAATGGTGGGGCCCACTGAGGTGTCAAGATCAATGTCTTCCAATGAACTTCTGGTGGTAGAGCCGTTAATTTCTGGTGGCGCATTAAATTCTTCTTCATCCTGGCAGCCGGTCAGTGCCAATAACAGGACCAATATTAAATTTACACTGTTTTTTAGATATGCTTTCATTGCAGATGGTTTTGTATGTGTAAGAATGGGCACCTGCTAAAACAGATGCC
>JBGSXH010000113.1:0-4400 GCA_041751515.1 Cyclobacteriaceae bacterium
AGCTTTTAAAAGGCCAGTCAAACAATATTTCTGTATTACTACTGCGGAAAGCCCCGTTTTCTCGGCAAATTCATCGATACTATAAAACTGCTTGTGCCTTACAGTGCCCATGAGCTTCACAACCAGGTCACGCATTTCCTCCAGCTGCCGTTGCAACAGCAGAATGTCGCCTTTTGCAGCCGGGGCCTGTGGATCAATATTTCTGATGGTGTTGGCCATGGCTATGCTATTTGTGCGTTTTGCCGTCTTTCGAAATTCTTCATCTGCAAGAAATTTTTTGTTGTTGACCTTCAATAGTTTATGTATGCAGGTGTTCTTTTTGCTAAAACCTACAGTAAAATATGCCGTTGGCTAAAGACCGTATCCTTTTAGTTTAGCTTCCAACTTTGCTTTTTCTTCCATGGCCATTTCACGCAGTACAAGCATCACCTCAAGGTCAAAAGTGTCTAAATTCCTTGCATGCACTACTTGCACCCTTGTTTTCTTAATGCCTTTTGCTGCAAGCACTGCCCTTACTTTATCAGAATATTGACCAGGAATGAGATGCGTAAACTCCTCGTGCAGCTTTTCACAAACTTCCCTTTCAGCTTGCGTACTCGCCCTTCTTCTGCTTGGTTTTTTAGATTTTACAGCCATATTAATGTATGTGAATGTTTGTTAGCAACTTTTACTGTACTTGTCTAGCAAACATACCTAGTAATTCTGTCAATAGCAAGTCTGTGTAACAATTATAATAAAAAAATCTGTATAACTATGGAAATTGATTTTCCTGAAAACGTTAAAAAGATCAGAAAAAAGCGAGGATTCACGCAAGAATCGTTTAGTGCAGCGCTGGGATTATCTCGTACAGCAGTCGGTCAGTATGAAAGTGGAAGAAATTTTCCTTCTATACATATAGTGGTGAAGATGGCAGAAATATTAGGTATCACGCTGGACGAACTAATTTTAAAAGATGCACAATCACCCCAGGAAATAAGAGCAACAGCAACAACTGAAAATGAAGCAATCGTAGAGTTCCTAAAAAATCCTTCGTCAAAAGACATCATTGGTCAGTTTGCAGATGCAGAAGTAATAACCAAACTAGAAGACCAATCGAAAGTAATATTAAGGCTAGAACGGGAGATAAATACCCTACGCAGCTACAATGCGCGGCTGGAGAAAGACCTGGAGCGCTGCGAGGCAAGCCAGAGCCATAGCACTCAGCAAACTGGATAGTTTGGGTGAGAAAATAGTATTACTAGCTGTAAGTTATGCAAATTTCTGTATTTGATTGTCTTATTGAGCTACTTTTTGTACCTTAGCTTTATGTATAAAAAGCGGGAGCTCTTTTTCTTTAAAGACTACTTTGAGAAATTCTATGATGCTCAGCCGGAAAAAGTCCAGAGAAAAATACTTTGGACGTTGAAAATCGTTGAAGAAATGGACAGAATACCTGAGACATATCTCAAACATTTAAAAAACACCTCTGGACTGTACGAATTACGGGTTCAGGTAGGAAGCAACATTTATAGGATTTTCTGTTTTTTCGATAGGGACAATATAGTAGTAATAGGCCACGGTTTTCAAAAGAAGAGCCAGAAAACTCCAAAACAAGAATTAGGAAAAGCGGAACTAATAAAGCAAAAATACTATGACAGCCAAGAATAGCAATTTAAAAAGTCTCAGCCATTTTATTGATGAAAAAATAGGCCATAAGGGTACCGAGAAGCGTGAGCAGTTCGACAATGACTACCATGCATTTAAACTTGGTGTGCTTATACAACAAGCCAGAGAGCAAAAAGGATTAACACAGGAACAACTGGCAGCACTATCTGGCACAAATAAGTCATATATCTCAAAGTTAGAAAGAAATCTTCAAGACATACGTTTCTCAACTTTGCAGAGAATTATAAATGAGGGACTCGGTGGCCACCTTGATATTTCTATAAAGTTTGAATAAAGCAAGAAAGACCAACCAGGCAAAGTACTTCAAAAAAACGTTGGCAGAAGGTCTCCAAGAAGCTAAACAAATCGCTGCTGGTAAGCGAGAAAAGAAGACCTTAAGTAAATTCTTAGATGAAATTTAGAGGCGCAAGTGATTTAGCACTAATCATATACAAGGTACGTTAGTTCACTTATCTGATATATACGATATTAACCTATTTGGTAAACTTAAAAGGCTTGGTAGTTGTTATCTCAATAGGTAACTTTGCCGTATGAGTAATGAAGCTAAAAGACAGGTCATATTTTACGGAGATGATTTTTGGGACTTCTATCATAAGCAAAATACTAAAGTGAAGGAGCGTATCAACTGGACCATTGGGCTGGTGAGAGATTTGCCCATAATTCCTGCAAAATATTTTAAGCACATTACTGGCACTGCCATTTATGAAATGAGAGTGAGTTCTGGAAATAATATATTTAGAATCTTTTGCTTCTTCGATAAAGGTAAGTTGATAGTTGTTTTGAATGGTTTCCAAAAGAAAACACAAAAGACACCAAAGCAGGAAATAGTTAGGGCATTAAGATTAAGAAAGGAGTATTTCGATGAAAAATAATAGTAATATTGTAACCTTTGAAGCACATTTAGCCAGTGAATATGGCGCCTATGGCACCGCTTCAAGAGAAATATACGAGCAGGGCTACGAAGCTTTTAAATTAGGTGTTGTCATTCAAGAGTTAAGAAAAACGAGAAATCTCACTCAGGCGCAATTGGCAGAGAAATGTGGCACTACCAAGAATTATATATCCAGAATTGAAAACGATGCTTCTGATATAAAGCTTTCCACTTTAATGAGGATTTTGAGAGATGGCCTAGGAGCTAATTTAAAATTAAGCATTAAATAAGTTCGTGAACGGAAAATGTACCCATACAATATCACCTGGATAAAACTTCATTTTTATGCACTTTCCAGAGGTTTAATGCTGTCAAACTCCTGCTTTCTTTGTAATTGCTCTTCTTCTATATCATAGTCATCCTGCAAGCCTAACCAGAATTTAGCAGAAGTCCCTAAAAACTTACTTAGTCGCAATGCGGTATCAGCCGTAATACGCCTTCTACCTTTAACAATTTCACTTACCCTGGTTTGCGGAATAAAAGTTTCCTTTGCCAGTCTATAGGCGGAAATGCCCAGGGGCTCTAAGAACTCTTCCTGAAGCACTTCACCTGGGTGAATGTTTCTTAACCGGTCCATATCCATAGTCATTAATGATAATCAATAATTTCAACTTTAAACGTATTTCCATTTTCCCATAGAAAAATAATCCTCCATTGATTATTAATCCTTATGCTGTAAAAATCTTTCAAACTGCCACTCAACTTTTCCAATCTGTTGGATGGTGGGATTCTAAGGTCTTGTAAATCCTGCGAATTATTCAGCATTCTAAGTTTGCGTCTGCTTATTTCTTGTATTTCATTCGGCAGCTTCTTTGACCTAGTACCTTTCCATATCTTTTCCGTTTCCTTGATTCCAAATGATTTTATCATAGTTACGTGTCACGATACTAACGCTAAAGATAATTATTAGGTTTCAACTTAGCAAACTTTTCATGGCTCACAACATACAATTGTAATCCGGCAAATAACATATATGATACGTTAGTTTTACTGGTCTGATATATACGATATTATCCAATTTAACCACTTCTGCACCCGTGTAATATTTACGAATAACCTGCCAAAATTCCTAAATAAGAATGTATGACTTTTGAGATATATTATTTCTAAACTCAAAATTATACAAAATGAAAAGTTTAAATCTTTTTACGTTCCTGTTGCTAGGATTTCTGGTGGTGTTTTCTTCTTGTTCTGATGATGAAGTTGAACCAGATTTAAGGGAAAACATTGTAGGCAATTATATGGGCATGGCGACCATGAACACAGGATTTTCTACTGAGAACACAATGTCTAGCATTTCAGTAACAAAAGACAGCAATGATAAAAGCCGAGTATTGGTGAATTTTGATGGCGTTAATCTTTATGCAAATGACATTAGTGAAGTTTCTAATGGCTATGTATTTAACTTTCCAAGTCAAAGAGTCACTGTAGATGGAAGGAGCTTGACCTTCAGTGGAAATAATGGTTTCGAGGTTTCAGGTGCCTTCTATCATGGAGTATTCAACAAGGACGACAAAAGGTTGCAATTTGAAGCAATGATAAGTAGCTCTGAGTCTGACGTATTCGTTAGTGTATCAGCTGGAAAGAGGTAAAAATAACCCTTATTTTCAGACCTATTTCAGACCTATTTCAGACCAAAAATTGCTAACTAGTTCATTTTCAGCTGATTACATAGATTAAAATGTTACTCATAATCAGGTGGTCCTTGGTTCGAGCCCAGGTGGGCCCACATTTTCGGCATCATTTTAACACAAAAAGCCCTTTATTTCGCGATAAAGGGCTTTTTTGGTTTTTCTTCAACCAG
>JBGSXH010000114.1:0-4081 GCA_041751515.1 Cyclobacteriaceae bacterium
CAATAAGAGAATTTATGCACAACTTATCGATGATGTAGCTGGAAAGACACTAGCTGCTGTTTCTTCTGCTGAATTAGGTAGTGAAATGAATGTTAACTTGGATTCTTCCAAAAATGTTGGTAAGAAATTGGCTGAGAAAGCCACCGAGAACGGTATTGAAGTGGTAGTGTTTGACCGTAGTGGTTACAGGTATCATGGTAAAGTGAAAGCTTTAGCTGATGGTGCAAGAGAAGGTGGCCTTAAATTTTAAATAGAATTATGTCTCAAAGTAATATCAAGTCTGTAAAAGCAAGCGAAATAGACCTTAAGGAAAAGGTTGTAGCCATAAAAAGGGTTGCTAAAGTCGTTAAAGGTGGCCGTAGATTTAGTTTCTCTGCAATTGTTGTCGTAGGCGATGGCCATGGTGTTGTAGGTTATGGTTTGGGTAAAGCCAATGAAGTAACTGATGCAATTACTAAAGGTATCGATGATGCAAAAAAGAATTTGGTAAAAGTACCTGTTTTAAAGGGAACTGTACCTCATACTGCTACAGGCAAATATAGCGGCGGATTTGTTTTGCTTAAGCCGGCGGCACCAGGTACTGGTGTAATCGCAGGTGGTGCAATGAGAGCGGTTTTGGAAAGCGCTGGCGTTAAAGACGTTCTCGCGAAATCTAAAGGGTCTTCTAATCCACACAACGTAGTGAAGGCTACATTTGATGCTTTGGCCAATATGCGTGATGCATATACAGTTGCTCAGCACAGAGGCGTTTCTTTAACAAAAGTATTTAATGGTTAATAACATGGCTAAGGTAAAGATTACTCAAGTAAGGAGTACAATTGACAGACCGGAACGACAGAAGCGTACAATCACAGCTTTGGGTCTTGGCAAAATCAATAGAAGTGTTGAGGTTGAATTGACACCACAAATTGCCGGCATGATAAATAAAGTAAATCACTTGGTAGCCGTAACAGAACTATAATTATGAAGCTTAATACATTAACACCTGCTCCGGGATCGACTAAGAATAGAAAGCGAATAGGTAGAGGACAGGGTTCTGGTAGAGGTGGTACATCCACAAGAGGACATAAAGGAGCTAAATCCAGATCTGGATACAAGAAGAAGATTGGTTTTGAAGGTGGTCAAATGCCTTTGCAACGTAGAGTGCCTAAGTTCGGTTTTAAAAGTCCGAATCGTATCGAATATAAAAGCATCAACCTTGATGTACTTCAGGAAATTGCTGACAAGAGGAGTATCTCTGAAATCAACCTTAATGTCCTGATCGAGAATGGGCTTGTTGGCAGGAAAGATGTTGTGAAAATTTTGGGTCGTGGTGCCCTTACTGCGAAGGTGAATGTTGAAGCGCATGCTTTTTCTGCCTCAGCTTTAGAAGCCATTGAAAAACAAGGTGGGAAAGTTACCAAACTTTAATTATGAGAAAGTTTTTCACTACTATCAAGAATATCTTCTCTATTGAGGATCTGCGTATACGCATCCTTAATACATTAGGTCTCCTGGTCATCTTTCGACTGGGATCTTTTGTGGTTTTACCAGGTGTGGATCCATCACAGTTAGGTGAAGCAGAAGGTATCTTTGGATTGTTGGACACTTTCCTTGGTGGTGCATTTAGCAATGCTGCCATCTTTGGATTAGGAATTATGCCTTATATATCGGCATCAATTGTCCTACAGCTACTTACTGTTGCAGTTCCTTACTTTCAGAAATTGCAAAAAGAAGGTGAATCCGGTAGGAAAAAGATCAATCAAATTACTAGAGTACTGACAATATTTATTTGTTTGGCTCAATCTGTAGGCTATTTATCTGCTACGATACCTAATGAGGCTTTGTTGCCAGGTATCGATAGAGGTTTCTTTATGGTTTCCTCGACCATTATTCTTACTGCAGGAACTATCTTCTGTATGTGGATTGGTGAGAGAATTACTGAGAAGGGAATAGGTAACGGTATTTCTATGCTGATTATGATCGGTATTATATCGCGATTCCCGGGAGCGCTGGCTTATGAGGCAACAAGTAGAGGAATGAGTGGAATGTTGTTCTTTGTACTTGAGATTGTTGCTTTGTTCTTCGTCGTGATGGCTGTCGTGGCATTAACACAAGCTGTCCGTAGAATACCCGTGCAGTATGCAAAGCAGGTTGTTGGGAATAAAGTTTATGGCGGTCAACGTCAGTATATTCCTTTAAAGGTAAACGCTTCTGGCGTTATGCCAATTATCTTTGCCCAGTCATTAATGTTCCTTCCTGCGCTAATTGCAGGTATTTGGGCAGACAGTAGTGATATGGCCGCATATGTTGGTAATACTTTTTCTAACTTTGAGTCCTGGCAGTATAATTTGGTTTTTGCGATTTTGATTATCGTATTTACATTTTTCTATACAGCTATAACAGTTAATCCTAATCAGATTGCTGAGGATATGAAACGTAATGGTGGTTTCGTTCCTGGTATAAAGCCAGGGAAGCAGACATCTGAGTTCATCGATAATATTTTGACTAAGATTACACTTCCGGGATCTATATTCCTGGCTATAGTAGCGATTCTTCCAGCTTTTGCATCAATTGCCGGTGTTAGCAGAGAGTTTGCGCAATTTTATGGAGGAACATCGCTTTTAATTATGGTGGGTGTTATTTTAGATACATTGCAACAAATTGAGAGCTATCTTTTAATGAGACACTATGAAGGAATGATGAAGTCCGGAAGAGTAAAAGGAAGGTCTCAGAATGTGGCTATAGCTTAATAATGATTCACTACAAGACCAAAGATCAGGTAGCGTTAATCAGAAAAAGTGCTGATGTGTTGAGTAGAGCACATGGCGAAGTGGCTAAAAAAGTTGGTCCTGGTGTTAAAACCAAAGAGCTTGATTTAATAGCGGAGGAGTTCATTAGAGATCATGGTGGAAAACCTTCTTTCAAAGGTTATAATGGTTTTCCGAGTTCTTTATGTATTTCCGTTAATGAAAATGTTGTTCATGGTTTCCCAAGTGATTATGAATTGAAAGACGGGGATATCATCTCTATAGACTGTGGAGTTTACTTAGATGGTTTTCATAGCGATTGTGCTTATACCTATCCGATAGGGAAGGTCAGTGATGGTGTTCTTCAGTTATTGAAAGTTACCAAAGACTCACTTTATAAAGGCATTGCCGCTGCTAAGGCAGGTAGCCGAACCGGGGACATTGGCTTTGCGATTCAGCAATATGTGGAGCAATTTGGCTATGGTGTTGTTAGAGAGCTTGTCGGTCACGGATTAGGTAAGGATTTGCACGAGCGACCAGAGGTTCCCAATTATGGAAAGCCTGGCAGGGGAGACAAGCTAAGAGATGGTCTTATTATAGCAATAGAGCCAATGGTGAACCTTGGTGTAAAGAACATTGTTCAGGAGGCCGATGGTTGGACGATCAGAACTGCCGATAGAAAACCGTCAGCACATTACGAACATACTGTGGCAATATTTAAGGATGAAACCGAAATATTGACGTCTCATAAATATATAGAAGAAGTATTCAAATTTTAATATGGCAAAACAATCATCTATCGAACAAGACGGAACTATTGTGGAAGCTTTGTCTAATGCGATGTTTAGGGTAGAACTCGAAAACGGTCATCAGGTAGTAGCACACATTTCCGGAAAGATGAGAATGAATTACATTAAGATATTGCCGGGTGACCGCGTAAAGCTTGAAATGTCACCTTATGATCTTAGTAAAGGACGGATTGTTTACAGATACAAATAAAGGTCATGAAAGTTAAAGCATCAGTAAAAAAGCGAAGCACCGACTGCAAGATCATTCGCAGGAACGGTAAAGTTTACGTTATTAACAAAAAGAATCCTAGATTCAAACAAAGACAAGGATAATTATGGCGAGAATATCAGGTGTTGACATCCCCGACAATAAAAGAGGCGAAATCGCCCTTACCTACATCTTCGGGATTGGACGCAAAGCAGCGCAGAGTATTTTAGAAAAAGCTGACGTTGACATAAATAAGAAAGTAACTGATTGGACGGACGATGAGTCAAATGTCATCAGATCTATTATTGCCGAAGGGTTTAAGGTAGAGGGTGTTTTGAAGTCTGATGTTCAGATGA
>JBGSXH010000115.1:0-2321 GCA_041751515.1 Cyclobacteriaceae bacterium
CTGCGTTGATTATCGAGCATAATATGGAGGTAATAAAGACTGCAGACTGGATCATCGATTTAGGTCCCGAAGGGGGCAATGAAGGCGGTAATTTATTGTTTGCAGGGGTTCCGGAAGATATGGTAAAGCATGCGCATGAAAGTTATACTGCCAGATTTTTACAAAGCAAATTATAGAGATGGATGTTGCTACATTTAAACAATAAGGCTTTTCAGATGCTTTATTGTTTTAAATGAACAACACTATGATTAAACAACTGAAAGAAAAAAATCCTGGAGAAGATGAGTTTCTTCAGGCCGCTGAAGAGATTTACGAGTCGATTCAACCCTTATTGAAGGAAAATCAGCAGTTAAAATCTGAGAAAATATACGAGAGAATGCTCGAGCCAGAGCGCATCATCACTTTTAGAGTTACCTGGCTGGACGATAATAATGAAGTGCAGGTTAATCGTGGCTATCGGGTACAAGCCAATAGCGCTATTGGCCCATATAAAGGAGGTCTGCGATTTTCCCCATTAGTAACCTTAAGTGTCTTAAAATTTCTGGCGCTAGAACAAACACTTAAAAATGCCCTCACCGGTCTTCCACTAGGTGCTGCCAAGGGTGGTGCCGACTTCGACCCAAAAGGCAGAAGCGATAAAGAAATCATGCGATTTTGCCAGGCTTTCATGCTTGAGCTACATCGACACATTGGTCACCAGATTGATGTGCCTGCCGGCGATATGGGCGTAGGAGAGCGTGAAATCGGCTATATGTTCGGAGCATTTAAAAAAATTAAAAACAAATTTACTGGCGTGCTCACCGGAAAAGGGACCATGTGGGGAGGTAGTTACATTCGTAAGGAAGCTACTGGCTACGGGTTGATCTATTTCGCGCAGGAGATGCTCAAGCAACATGATGACAGCTTGGAGGGCAAAACGTGCATCATTTCTGGCTCAGGCAATGTTTCCATATTTGCAGCTGAAAAGGCCATCGCTATGGGTGCTAAGCCTGTTGCCATGTCCGACTCTTCCGGATTTATTGTGGATAAAGAAGGGATAGACGAAGAAAAACTGGAACATATCAAGAAAATCAAACTTGAAGATAAGGGCAGAATCCAGACATATTGCGAGCAATATAAGGAGGCAGAATATGTGGAAACCAAAGGTGATAAAAATAAAAATACAATTTGGCAGGTAAAAGCCGACTGTGCCTTTCCATGTGCTACTCAAAATGAATTAGACGAGAATGGTGCCAAATCCCTTGTCGAGAATAATACGCTTTTAATAGCAGAGGGAGCCAATATGCCTTGTACTGCCAATGCAGCAAAAGTACTTCAAAAAGGTAAAATGCTTTATGCCCCTGGCAAAGCCTCAAATGCAGGTGGGGTGGCCATTTCGGCTATCGAAATGACACAAAACAGCATGGGTGTTTACTGGACGAAAGAAGAAGTGGACGATAAGCTGCTCGAAGTCATGCAGCGAATCCATAAGAATTGCCTACAGGCCGCAAAAGAATACGGCAAAGAAGGTGATTATGTGTCTGGTGCCAATATCTACGGATTTAAGAAGGTGAGTGAAGCAATGATGGCTCAGGGTGTCATTTAAGTACAAAAAACTTTATCGTGAGCCTGCGGTTTTAAAAAGAGATAAGTTTATTTTTTAACAAGTGATAAATAATGTTACATCGCATTTTTTACGTTTTTGCTATTATGGGGCTACTTGGTGCATGCTCCCCACAAATTTCTGTTAACTCAGACTATGATGATGACATAGATTTTTCAGAATATCAGAGCTTCGGTTGGTCTGATGAAATTGAAAAGGCCCGTGAAGACGGTCAGCCGATGATTGATAATGAGCTGGTTCGAAACCGCATTAAGGAAAGCATAAAATCGGAGATGGAAAGCAGAGGTTATACTTACGATGAGAATGCTCCTGATCTGGAAGTGAACTTTCACATTGTGGTGGAGGATAGGCAGGAATACAGAAGTGCTCAGGGTCGAGGCACGCCCTGGGGATATGGTTATTGGCAGCAAGACGATATGCGCAGTACCTTCGATTACCGTCAGGGATCTTTAATCATTGATTTGGTAGATAGAGAAAACAACCAGTTGATATGGCAGGGATATGCGGAAGGTATAGAAAAAACAAATCCTCAGCAGAACGAAAAAAGATTAAAAAGCGCTATTGAAGAAATCTTCGTTGAGTATGATGAACGTATGCAATAGCATATCCTAGAAAAACAGTACACAAAGGCTGGCGTTTAAATATGTCAGCCTTTTTTTATTAAAGTACACCTTTCCTTAGATTAGTGAAAAAAAATTATCTTTGATTTTAACAACAT
>JBGSXH010000116.1:0-14458 GCA_041751515.1 Cyclobacteriaceae bacterium
GCTGCATCATACAATTTGGCCAATTCAACGATTTCCGACAATGGGCATGCATCACCATCCATGGAATAAATGGATTCTACAACAATGAATTTTTGCTGCTTATTCTTTTCGAGTTTATCGGCCAAATGATCGATATCATTGTGCCGGAAACTTGTCTTGGAGGCAAGGCTCAGGCGCATGCCGTCCTTGATTGAAGCATGGCAGCGTTCGTCATAAATGATAAGATCATTTCGTTCAGGAATAGCGGAAAGCAGGCCTGAATTGGCGGCATACCCGCTGTTAAACACCAAAGCCGTTTCCGATTGAAAGAAGGCAGCAAGTTTTTTTTCAAGTGTATGATATAGAGTAGTATTACCAGAAAGCAGTCGGGAACCTCCACTGCCTGATGAAGCGCTATGTTTGTTGATCGTGCTCTTAATCTGTTCCTGCAAGGTACTATTGCTGATATAGCCCAAATAGTCATTACTTAAAAAATCTACAGCAGCTGGGGGCAAAAGCTTGAGACTTCTCAGGTTACCATTTTGCGCTATGCGCTCCAAACGACCCTGCAAATTTTGTATCAATTTTTGCATACCAGCTTGTTAATCCCTCCAAATACCAATTTTGATTAAACTAATGAAACGCATAAGCGTTTATCTTTCTAAATAAGAAGATTTCAAAACCAATTAAAAATCAAATGAAAAATAAAGTTTACATACTTGTCCTGTCTTTTATAATGGTAGGCACTGCAAGTTTCGCCCAGGCCGACTTTTCTATAGGTCCTAAAGTTGGCATGAATTATAGCAGTCTCAATTTTAAGAGTAATACTTCTCCTTACCAGAGCGGTTCTAACCAGATCGGCTACCATGCCGGTTTATTTGCACGTATTGATTTACCTGTAATCTTTTTTCAACCTGAAGTAATTTTTTCTTCCACTGGTGGTCAATTAGAGCCCAACGGCAGCGACCCCTCCCTTACACGTGCCATCGACTATAATTACAACAGGCTGGATGTCCCCCTTATACTCGGCATTAACCTCGGTGGTTTAAGAGTGCAGGCTGGCCCCGTTGGAACGCTGATGCTTAGCGAAGATGTTCGACAGTCTGGTACCGGCACTGAGGTGCGACAAAACTACCGTAGTGCATCCTTTGGCTATCAGGCAGGTATAGGTGTGGATATTGGCAACCTTATCCTTGATTTAAAATATGAGAGCAGTCTTAGCCGGTATGGAGACGAAATAACTGTAGGTACAGGACCTTCAGCTACAGTATACAACACAGACATGCGTCAATCGCAGTGGATTCTCAGCCTGGGTTTCAGATTGTTTTAAAGCCAGCGTATTTGAGTTGATATGAGTAAAAAAGCCGGCACATGCCGGCTTTTTTGTATCACGTTTATTGAGGTATTTGTTGAAACTTAACTGAAGCCTCGCCTTTAAATGCTTTCCTGGGCCTTAGATTGAGCGTCTGAAAAAGTTTCTTATCGGCATCAACTTCCGGATTAGGTGTGGTGAGTAGCTTATCCCCTGCAAAAATGGAATTAGCACCGGCCATAAAACACAATGCCTGCTCTTCCTCATTCATTCTTACCCTCCCGGCAGATAGCCTCACCATGGCCTTTGGCATGATGATTCGGGCCGTAGCAATCATACGAATCATTTCCCAAACAGACACCTTCTCCTGCTTTTCCAAAGGCGTACCCTCTACCGGAACAAGGGCATTAACAGGCACTGATTCTGGATGTTCCTCCATAGTGGAGAGGGTATGCAGCATACCAATACGATCTTCCTCATCTTCCCCCAAACCAATAATACCACCCGAACAAACCGATATTTTAGCATTGCGCACATTGTCAATTGTATCTAAACGATCGTCGTAAGTTCTGGTAGAAATAATTTCGTCATAATGCTCTTCGCTGGTATCCAGGTTGTGATTGTAAGCATACAAACCTGCATCTTTCAGTTTTTCTGCCTGCTCTGCGGTGAGCATACCCAGCGTGCAGCATACTTCCATGCCCATACCATTAACCCCTTTTACCATATCCAGAACACGATCGAAGTCGCGATTGTCACGCACTTCTCTCCAGGCAGCGCCCATGCAAAAGCGTGTACTTCCTGCATCCTTGGCACTTTGAGCTGCGGCAATTACTTCCTCAGTTGGCAGTAATTTGTGCACCTTGACATTGGTATGGTAGCGAGCTGCCTGCGGGCAGTAAGAGCAATCCTCAGGGCATCCTCCAGTTTTGACAGATAATAAAGTGCAGACCTGCACCTCCTGAGCATCATGGAATTCGCGGTGAACAGTTGCCGCACGGTAGATCAGGTCAAGGATAGGCTCATTGAAAATGGCTGAAATTTCCGCTTTACTCCAGTTATTTCTTATGTCAGTCATTGTATTAATTTTCGTTAGAGAAAGGCAGCAAACTCAAAAGGTTTAATGCCAGAATTATAGCTTCAAACAAATATCTAAAAAAAATCACTTCCCCAAAGCGAGAAGTGATTTTTAATCTAAAATATCAAAGCGATCATTTTATTTAATTTCCAATTGAAAAGGCAATTTTGCCTGAATACCCTGCTGTCGTTTGAGTTCTTCTACCTTTTGGTAAATAGGATAAAGATCACCTAATCTTGCTTTGGCCACCCTTTCTTCTACTTCAGCGCCAAAGCCTTTAAATATTGTCTCCAGGAAGGTTTTGGGTTTGGGCAGGTAATTTACTCTGTAATCGTCACCCAGGTCTGCAGCAGCAGCGGCCATGGCAATAGCGTCGTAGATACCGCCTTCCTGATCTACCAGACCGTTGTCTAATCCCTGGCTGCCTGTCCATACCCGTCCTGAAGCAATGTTCTTAATCTCAGCTTCGCTTTTATCTCTTCCCTGTACCACACGATCAATAAATACTTCATAACCTTCATTGACTGCATTCTGAAATATATTTTTCTCTTGCTCGGTCAATGCTCTGGACATGGTCAATATATCGGATAATTCACCGGTTTTTACCACATCGAAAGTTATTCCCATTTTGTCGGTTAGTAATTCTTCACTGTTAAAAAGTATGCCAAAAATACCAATAGAACCGGTAATGGTATTGGGTTGTGCTACGATAGAATCGCAGGCAGCTGCGATGTAATACCCGCCGGAAGCAGCGTAATCTCCCATGGAAGCAATTACTGGCTTTTGCTCAGCTGCCAATTTAAGCTCCCTCCAAATCACTTCGGAAGCCAAAGCGCTACCACCCGGAGAGTTTATTCTCATCACAATGGCTTTTACCTTATCATCCATCCTGGCTTCGCGGATGACCTTGGCAAATTTGTCTGAACCGATGGAAGTATTATCGCCTTCACCAGAAACTATGCCACCTTCAGCTACTATCACTGCTACACGATTTTTGGATGTTTTACGATTCTTGACAGTAGTTTTGTAGTCACTGTAAGCGACAAGCTTTAAGTCTTTTTCTTCTTCTACATCTACAAGGTGCATCAATGTATTGTACACCTCATCCTGATAAACGCGTTTATGGATAAGTTTGTATTGTTCGGCATCGCCCATGGCACGCACCAGCATTTTATCCGATATTTCTTTTAATCTGGCAGGTTCCTGATCGAGAGAACGGCTTACGTTGGCGATATAAGTTTGGTGTATATCATTTAAAAAAGAGCTGGTTTGCAGCTTATTTTCCTCACTGGCATCTTCCCGGATAAAGGGTTCAACGGCACTTTTAAAATCTCCCACTCTGAAGACCTGCGGCTCAAGTCCAATTTTTTCCAATGTGCCTTTAAAGAAAGTAAGTTCAGCACTTAGACCATTAAACTCTACCTCTCCTATCGGATTCATATAGATACTATCCGCCACTGAGGCGAGGTAGTATCCGCCTTCAGAATAATATTCACTATAAGCTACAATAAATTTACCTTCACTTTTAAAGTCAATAAGGGCATCACGAAGCTCTTGCAAGGTGGCAAAACCAGCGCCCATCATTCTGGGCTCCAAATAGATGCCTTCAATATTTTCATCATCCTTGGCTTGTTTGATGGCGTCCAGCATATTGATGAGGCCCAAATTGCCGCCACCGCCCAAAGGCTCAAAGTCAGAAAAGGGATCTTCGGAAGCTAACTCTACAAATGGTTTATTAATTTTCAGATGAAGGATCGAATTGGCCTTTACTTCGGTTTCTTTTTCTGAGGAGGCAACTGAAGCTATACCTACAATAAGGAGTAAGCTAAATGCTGTGAATATGATAAGGCTTATAAAGCAAGCCAATACGGTTTTAATAAAATTTACCATCTGCTATAATTAAAATTTAACAATAATACGCATCTTCAGGGGTATCCAAAAGTTATTTTATATTTTTGGATGGTGAAAAGGATGGACGGAATTTACTTGCTGCTTGGGAGCAACCTGGATAAAAAGGACAAGAACCTTGAGGACGCCATCATCCTACTGGAAGCATCTGAGATTAAAATCAGAAGGAAAACAGCAGTTTATCAGTCTGCAGCGTGGGGAATTACCGAACAACCCATTTTCTTAAACCAGGTGCTTGAAGTAGAAACAACCCTTTCACCTGAAGCTCTTCTTGCAAATATCCTTGATATTGAATCGGCAATGGGTAGGATTCGGAAGATAAAGTGGGGCGAAAGGCTCATTGATATCGATATACTTTATTATCACGATCAGGCAATTAAGACGAAAAGTCTTACAATTCCACATCCGCAGATTCAGCATAGGAAATTCACACTGGTTCCTCTATGTGAACTCATTCCAGAACACCTTCATCCAACATTGCAACAAACGCAAAAAGCACTTCTGGAAGCCACAGATGACCTCCTGGAAGTGCTTAAAGTCGAATAAAATACTTCTTGTTCAATTTTCTACACTGCGGAAACTTCTGCCTCCTTGTGTATCTTTTTTACCAGTCCCTGCAGCACTTTACCAGGTCCGCATTCTATGAACTCAGTGGCGCCATCGCTAACCATGTGTTGTACAGATTGCGTCCAGCGTACCGGTGCCGTCAATTGAGCAATAAGGTTGGCTTTTATCGTATCAGTCTCAGTTGCAGCGGTAGCGGATACATTTTGATATATGGGACATACAGCGGCATTAAATTGCGTTGCTTCTATGGCCATTTTAAGTTCCTCACGAGCAGGTTCCATCAGTGGTGAATGAAAAGCCCCTCCTACCGGCAAAGGCAATGCCCGCTTCGCACCTGCCTCCTTCATAGCGTCGATGGCGGCAGCGATTCCAGCCAATGAACCAGAAATGACCAATTGTCCCGGGCAGTTGTAATTAGCAGCAACAACCACTTCATTGATATCTGCACAAACCTCTTCAACTACTTTATCTTCCAGGCCAAGAATTGCCGCCATGGTTCCGGGTACCGCATCGCAGGCTTTTTGCATGGCCATGGCTCTTTTATAAACCAGCTTTAAGGCGTCTTCGAAAGACAATACTTTATTGGCCACCAAAGCAGAGAACTCCCCTAAAGAGTGGCCTGCCACCATATCCGGATTGAAATCATCCGCTGCCAGTGCTGCGGCTACAGAATGTAAAAATATCGCTGGCTGGGTAACATTGGTTTGTTTTAAATCTTCCTCAGTTCCCTGAAACATGATAGCGGTAATATTGAAACCCAGAATATCATTGGCTGCATCAAAGTGCTGTTTTGCTATTGCCGAGGTGTCGTATAAATCTTTGCCCATTCCGACAAACTGAGCGCCCTGACCAGGAAAAACATATGCTTTTGCCATAACTTTTTGGTTTTAAAGATAGCGGTTAAGATTTGCAATGCTAAAAAACAAGGCAGTTTTCTTAAGTTGCATTAAGAATTTCCGCTCGCACTGCCCACCTTTAACAGACTATCGTAAAACCTGTACCCAGCCTTTAATTTCCTCCACACTATCCTCCGGTCGCAGCCTGACGAACCTCACCCTGGCCACATAATAATATACACCGGAGGAGAGTTCTTCTCCCTGTGTTGTTCTGCCATCCCAATTAATAAAGATGGTATTCTCACCTCCATCTGAGCTATACTCAAAAACTTCTTTTCCCCAGCGGTTGTAGACAGTAAATTCTACACTTTCTACAAAGCGTGGACAACGCTCCGGATCTGTAAATGGAATGAAGGTCTCATTTACATCGTCATCATTGGGGGTGAATAAATTGGGCAGTAAATAGCGTGGACAATTGTCATTGCAAACTGGCTCACTTAATTCACTTTCATTACCAGAACGGTCAATAGCCGAAATTCGGTAACAACCGGCGAAAGAACTTAATCCGGAATGCACGTATGTGGTATCGCTTACATTATCGATCACTGCGAAGGTACCCTCCTCGCCGGATGCAGAGAAATAAATATTGTAGCTGCGCACTTCCTCATCACAAACACCGTCTCCTGTCTTTTGCCAGCTGAGTGTATTGCTGAAATCATTAAAGCCACAAGGTATGTTAGATATAAAATTTCTGCAATCCTCTATATCTTGCAGGTCTATTGCAACAATAGGAGCACAAGGCGGAATAGTATCATTGGGTTGCGCACAGACAATTTGGGATTTGTTTAGCAGCGACTGAGGAATTTGAGGAATATTGTATGTACCAGCCGTTTGAACGAAGTAGCAGTATTCCAATTCATCCGACAAGGTTTGCTCGCCAAGCTGTCCATCATCTCTGTATGTAAAGCCAGTTTGCAATACATTTACACTATCGATAAGCACCAGGGCTTCAGGCTCCCCAGGCAAGATATTGTCCCTGTATATATAATGATAGGGAAACTGGGTAGCAGTGTTGGACCAGGGCACCAGCGCGGTCCAGTCCAGAATAATTGCACCCTGGAGCGGAATAGGTTCCAACCTTACTGTGGAAGCTGTGGCCGATGAATCGAGCAATGTTTGATTGGCATCGTAAAGATAAACCCTGTAGTTATATATCTGATCTCTGGTATTCATCCCCGTATCTACAAAAACTGTATCCTGGGAAGGCTGCATGACTGTTTGAAGCCCGGCTGCTCCGGCAGCACCATTTGCCCTGGCCAGAGCATAAAAATATGGTGGTGGAAACAAGGTCTGATCAATCTCATAAGGCGGCGTCCAGCGCACCAATATTTCACCATTTGCTTCATCAGTCACCTCAATATCCACATTGGTGAGTGCGGGCACATCTAATGCACCAGTAACGCAAAGCTCTCTGGAAGCATAGCTTTCGCCACCTCTGGTATCGGGCCAGCGGACGACAAGACGGTAACAATACGTCACACCAGCAGGAATTCTGTCACCATCCAGATCATCAAAAAATTCAGTTTCCTCAACCGGCACCTCTCCTATTAATTGATAGCCACTTCCTTCCGGAATGCCAGTAACACAGTCCTCAGGCTCAAATTCAAAGCTACCATTGCGGCGATAAACCTCTACAGTTTGTCGCCCGCCCTGGTATTCATATAGTTCCCAGTCCAGGTTTACGCCGAGACCGCCCTCATTGAGGACCACCTCATTCAATTCCGGCGCCGGCCCTACTACGGTAATATACCAGGTTTGCACGTCCGTTAAGGGAGGACGTCTTAGCGCAGGCGGGTCGTCAATGGCTCTGAAATGCACAGCATAAGGTGCTTCTCTTATATGTGAACCATCCGTTTGCCACCTGAACTCGCCAAAAGCGGGAGAAGGCATGTACTGCGGCGGCCCGAAAGTAAAGGTAGCCGGGTTACTCAATTGCTCATAAACCCCACCATAACTTTCTAAACTGATTGAATCCCCATCGGGATCGCTCGCAAAAATGGTTTCTATGATATTCGTTCCTGCTTCTACACAAAGATCTGGAGGAAGCTCTAGCTCTGGTCTGTTGTTATCTGTATCCTGCACGATAATTTGCATGTCCCGGGTCACATAACCTATACTGACAAACTCTCCGTCAATTTTCCGCCATTCTTCCACTATAAAAGCGATATTATACTGGCCAGCCGTACCCGGAGCATCCCATACTAATTCTCCTGTAATAGGGTCCAGTTCAAAAATAGTAGCACCACCAGCCTCACTTGTGCCGCCAAATTCGCCTGCATTTGGATCGCGATAATTACTTACTTCCAGATTTAAATTTTGCTTGGGCACTACCATGCTATATGACAAGGAATCGCCATCAGGGTCATAAGCACCTGGATTATGCGTAAACCTGGCACCTACTGCAGCTAAATCGATAGGGGGAACTGTTAAAATGGGAGTATTATTCAAGCCTAGAATGGGGTCAATGGTAATCGTAGTCTCAATATAGAATGGTGTATTAACAGAATTGGCCATGTTCAAGACATTGGCATTTCTGTTGAATTCTCTAAAACGAATAGTATAAGTGCCGGGTCCTGGAAAAGTATGTTCAAATATCCAGATGTTTTCAGCAACATCGTTCTCAAGTTGCGTTCTGAAATTGGCAAGATTATCAGTATCAATGCCTTCAATGGCAGGGCTGCCATCACCAAACTCTAGTACCCCTGCCCCAATTTCTACTGTGGAGCGCGTATCAGTATATGCTACAAGTCTTATTTCATAACGGTTTTCGGTACCTTGAAGGCGACGGGCAAGAATTTCCCCTGCCCTGATATGGGTAGCCTGAGCGATTTCTGCAAAGGCCACTATCATTATAAACAGGACGCTTAAAAAGCGGTAGAAAAAGTTCATCTATTATTGAAGTAGAGTGTTAGAATGATGGCACTTTTATGCAAAGAACATACATCTTCTTAAGATATTAAATATATTGCTAAATACGCAAACTTACCAAAATTAGTTGACAATAGCGCATATTTAAGTTTAAGCTATAAACAAGTATATCTCTACAATTCCAGCACCAGGTATAAATATTATAACTATAAATTTTTACATTTAAAGTATTATGGTAAATATATTGATGATGACATCGCAAGTTTTAAATCGCATCTGCGCAGCCTGTTATCCAAATTTTAAACTCGATAAGAGATGAAATATTACATTACGCTACTGATCGTCAACCTGTTCGTATGTTGCAGTTCCGATGAACCTACTCCTGATAGCCTCAACCTAAGCCTCGTCGATATCAATAGCCTTACAGCTGTCTCTACTGAGACACCATTTGAAGTAATGCTGCAAAATACTGATGGAACACCCGTAATGCCAGACGAATTGATTTCAGCTACCAACTACCAAATAGTCTTTGAAAGTGAAGTGTTGATGAACTATTACATTCGCATTACGGACGGATTTGAGATAACACATGGCAACGCTGCATCTTTTCCCGACACCAGGAAGGCAATTGCTATTACTACATCAAATGAAATTCCCGGACAACTTTTCTTAGGTATTATACCACTCATAGTCAAAGACAAAGTCTATTATAGAGAGCCGCCAAAAGGAATATTATTACCATGAAAGCTACTTTCTGAGAGTCTAAATTATCAAGCTCCATTGATTCAGGTATGTTACCATCTATTGGCATCAATAGTTTTCTAAAATAGGCCTACCAAAATAATTTGAATACAAATTTTACAATAATGGATTCATTCTTCATGCACTTTTGTTGAATCATAAATTACTAAAAATAAACAAAAGTACTTTACATTATATTACTTCTAGTGATATGAGCGGAACTTTACAAACGTTAGTTGTGCTATTTAGAATAGTTTAAAATAAGATGGCTTGAATTGTTTGGTATACTTTCCAAATGTAACTTTGAAAAGTTTATAATATTCAATACAGACTAGATTCTAAAGCTAATTTTACACAATGAGTTGGGTTAAACAAACATTTACAAGTACCATCGGTAGAAAATTGCTCGTGGCATTATCGGGCTTATTTCTTATCATTTTCCTTACCGGACATGTTACCGGAAACCTGCTATTATTCAAAAGTGATGGCGGGCAGGCGTTTAATGAATATGCGGAGTTCATGACCTCCAATCAGCTGGTCTTTATTTTGCGGGTACTAACTTTTAGCAGTATTTTAATTCACGTCATTTGGTCCATTTCATTAACCATTTACAACCGTAAGGCACGGCCAGTACCTTATGCTGTCACTAACCCTTCTGCCAATAGTAGTTGGGCCTCAAGAAATATGTCAGTGCTTGGCACTATTATCCTTATTTTCATTGTTATGCACCTGAACAATTTTCTATATGAGATGAAGTTTGGGGATGTCCCTTATGTCTCCTACGAAAGTACGGGAGAGGTAAAAGATTTGTATTCATTAGTGAACAGCACTTTCACAATTTGGTGGTATAGTGCATTATATGTGGTAGCTATGGTGTTTCTGGGCATTCACCTGGCACATGGTTTCCAGAGTGCCTTTCAAACACTTGGCGTTCGACACCCTAAATACACCCCTTTAATTCAGAAGCTGGGACTTGGCTTTGCCGTCATTGTACCTGCACTGTTCGCTTCAATGCCCATATATATATTTATCAAGAACTTAGGCTAACGATCAATATTTATGATACTAGATTCAAAAATTCCTGAAGGCGCCTTAGGCGATAAATGGACAAAACATAAATTCAACGTTAAACTGGTTAATCCTGCCAATAAGCGAAAATATGAAGTAATTGTGGTAGGTACCGGTCTTGCTGGTGCTTCTGCAGCGGCGTCACTGGCAGAGCTTGGCTACAATGTCAAGGCTTTTTGCTTCCATGACAGCCCACGTCGCGCGCACAGTATAGCTGCGCAGGGAGGTATTAATGCAGCAAAAAACTATCAGAATGATGGAGACAGTGTTTATCGTTTATTTTACGATACCGTAAAAGGTGGCGATTACAGAGCGCGTGAGGCTAATGTTTTCCGACTTGCAGAAGTGTCTGTAAAAATTATCGACCAATGTGTCGCACAAGGGGTGCCCTTTGCCAGAGAATACGGCGGATTATTGGCCAATCGTTCTTTTGGTGGCGCTCAGGTTTCAAGGACATTTTATGCCCGGGGGCAAACAGGACAGCAATTGCTATTAGGTGCTTATTCAGCACTCAGCCGTCAGGTAGCCAGTGGAAAGGTAAAAATGTATCCACGTACTGAAATGCTGGATGTCATTAAAGTTGATGGAAAAGCCCGTGGAATTGTAACGCGTAACCTTATCACTGGTGCCATAGAGTCGCATAGCGGTCATGCCGTGCTACTTTGTACAGGTGGCTATGGCAATGTGTTCTTCCTTTCTACCAATGCCATGGGGTCCAATGCTACAGCAGCATGGAGAGCGCATAAAAAAGGTGCATTATTTGCTAATCCTTGCTATACACAAATTCACCCAACTTGTATTCCTGTTTCTGGAGACCATCAGTCTAAACTGACATTAATGTCAGAATCCCTTAGAAATGATGGAAGAGTTTGGGTACCAAAAACCAATGCACTGGCAGAAAAAGTCAGGAAGAAAGAATTGAAACCTAGCGAAATTGCTGAAAAAGACAGAGATTATTACTTAGAAAGAAAGTACCCTTCTTTCGGTAACCTTGTCCCTCGGGATGTAGCTTCAAGAAATGCCAAAGAGGCTTGCGATGATGGCCATGGCGTCAACGAAACCGGAGAAGCCGTTTTTCTGGATTTCCGTGATGCCATCAATCGTGACGGTGAAGATGCGATCCGTGCTAAATATGGCAACTTATTTGACATGTATGCGCAAATTACCGGCGATAATCCCTACCAACAGCCTATGATGATTTACCCTGCGGTACATTACACTATGGGTGGTCTGTGGGTAGATTATAATCTGATGACGAATGTTGAAGGGTTATATGCATTAGGAGAAGCCAACTTTTCAGACCATGGTGCTAACCGACTAGGTGCTTCTGCACTGATGCAGGGGCTGGCAGATGGCTATTTCGTTATTCCTTATACTATCGGTAATTACCTTGCCGGACTGGGTTTAGATAAAATCCCGACCGATCATCCCGAATTCAAAAAAGCAGAACAGGAAGTAAAAGACAGAATCAGCAAACTACTTTCCATTAAAGGCGAGAAAAACGTTGATTTCTTCCATAAAGCTTTAGGAAAAATTATGTGGAACTATTGCGGGATGGCCAGAAATGCTGAAGGCTTGAAGAAAGGCAAACAAATGATCGCAGAGCTTCGTGCTGAATTCTGGCAAAATGTCCGTGTGGTCGGTAAGAACGAAGAACTCAATATGTCACTCGAGAAGGCCAATCGCGTAGCTGATTTTCTGGAATTGGGTGAACTGATGATAGATGATGCCCTTGCCCGTGAGGAAAGCTGTGGCGGTCACTTCCGTGAAGAGCACCAAACACCGGAAGGTGAGGCATTGCGTGACGATGAAAACTTCGCTTTTGTTGCTGCCTGGGAGTATACCGGTGACAACCAACCCGAAAACCTTCATAAAGAAGAACTCATTTTCGACAATGTCAAATTGACGCAACGAAGCTATAAATAGCCTATACCCGGCGGTAATTATAATAAAAAGACTGATTAGTTATGAATTTAACACTAAAAATATGGCGTCAGAAAGATGCCAACGATAAAGGCGGCATGCAAACATATCAGGTGAGTGATATCTCCAAAGATATGTCTTTCCTGGAAATGCTTGACGTACTCAACGACCAGCTTGAAATGAAGGGTGAAGAGGGCGTACATTTTGACCATGACTGCAGGGAAGGAATTTGTGGATCCTGTAGCATGTTCATTAATGGAAGACCTCACGGGCCCAAAAAAGCCGTAACAGCGTGTCAGCTGCACATGCGTAGCTTTACAGATGGCGAAACGATTACGATAGAGCCTTGGAGAGCACGTGCATTTCCGGTAGTGCGTGATCTTGTCGTGGACAGAGGTGCTTTTGACCGGATTATTGCGGCAGGTGGTTACGTGTCTGTTAACACAGGCGGTGTACCGGATGCCAATGAAATTCCTATTCCCAAAGACATTGCTGATGAAGCTTTTGACGCTGCTACCTGTATCGCCTGTGGAGCATGCGTAGCTGCTTGTAAAAATGCGTCGGCCATGTTGTTTGTGGGAGCAAAAATTTCGCAGCTTGCTCTCCTACCTCAGGGTAGCGTAGAACGCAAAACACGAGCAGAAAAAATGATTGCACAAATGGATGCTGAAGGATTCGGTGCCTGCACTAATACAGCAGCATGTTCAGCAGAATGTCCTAAAGAGATACCCCAGTCGGTAATTGCAAGAATGAACCGAGAGTATTTCAGTGCAAAGGCAAGTTCGAAAAATGTATAATTTATTGTAATAATTTATTAAAAAATGGGGCTTGAAGCCCCATTTTTTTTGCCTTTACGGATACGGCATTTTGGCTTCATCTATAATTTTTCGTAAGTTAAATTTTACTTATCGCTCAACATTTACATTTCCATGCATTTTATTGATATTCTTATTTTTGTCATCTATATGGTGGCCATGCTTGGTGTAGGCTTTTACTTCCTGCGCCAAAACCAGGGAACTGAAGATTATTATGTAGGTGGTCGCGGTATGGGTAGCTGGCATGTCGGACTTAGCGTAGTTGCTACCGACGTGGGTGGCGGTTTCTCCATAGGGCTCGGTGGCCTGGGTTTTGTCATGGGAATAGCAGGCTCCTGGATGCTTTTTACGGGTTTAATCGGCGCCTGGCTTGCCGCAGTATTTTTAATTCCGGCCATTAAGTCTAATCCCGCTTTTGCCAAGTTTTTTACCTTACCAGAAATTTTCGGCCACTTTTATAATGGAAAAGTGGCATTAGCAGCAGCGGTGATTTCCGCCATTGGCTATACAGGCTTTACAAGTTCGCAAATACTGGCAGGCGCGAAGCTGGCAACGGGCACCTTCGAACAACTGGATATGCACACTGCCCTGATTATTATGGGAATCATGGCCGTTGTATATACTGTCATGGGTGGCATTAAAGCCGTTATTTATACAGATACCATTCAGTGGATCATTTTATTAGGTGGTCTCATATTTATTGGAATTCCATTTGCCTTTGTGACAGTAGGTGGCTGGGATGGCATTCATCGCACGCTGGGCCCGGAATTTTTCTCTCTTACCAACCTTAACTGGCAGGATCTGCTAAACTGGGCAGTAACGATTATTCCTATCTGGTTTGTGGGTATGACCTTATACCAGCGAATATTTGCCTGTAAAGACACCAAAACAGCACAAAAAGCATGGTACATCGCCGGACTGTTTGAATGGCCAATCATGGCATTTATGGGCGTTTTCCTGGGTTTACTGGCCAGAGTAGCTGCAGACCAGGGCATGTTCGACTATTTGGGGGCTGCCAACATCAGTGCAACAGACCCTGAAACAGGCCTACCGATGCTTCTTCGAACGGTTCTTCCTATTGGTTTGAAAGGGTTGATGATGTCTGCTTACTTTAGTGCCATATTGTCCACAGCAGACTCCTGTCTGATGGCCGCATCCGGCAACGTAGTATCAGATTTACTGCAAAAAATATTCAAGCTGAAAGACGAGAAACAGCTCCTGAGATTTTCCCAATTGATGACCTTTGCCATAGGCACCGTTGCCCTACTACTTGCATCTGTAATGACCAATGTGCTTGACCTCA